>JAQBNQ010000402.1 GCA_028288545.1 Bacteroidota bacterium | reverse complement strand
CTTCCTGAACTTCTACAGTTTGCGACAATAACTTTACAATAACCGGGGTGTTGGATGGCCTCGGGAAACTCACTTTCAGTTTCCGTTTAAAATATCCCAGGTACGAGAACTCAATAACCTGCTCTCCATCCGGAATATTTTGCAGGGTAACTGTTCCATTCGAATCCGCTAAAGCAAAAATATTAGCCGCCCAAATACTCGCAGTGGCGCCGCTAAGTATTTCCTCCTCTTCTCCTTCATTCTTTACAACAGCTTTAAAAGTATTTTGCGCAGTTGCCTGCCCCCAAATAGCAAAGAGAGAAAAAAATAATATGTAAAAATTTTTTTTCAAGGGGCCAATGCCCGAAATTAATAATAGTACGCGGATGTTGAGTATCGATTAAATTGAAAAACCTGCACTGAGTTCTTAATCAGTGCAGGTTTTATTGCGCAAACTCCTTGTTTGCTATTTAATTATTTGAATTTTTTTTGTCACTACGCTCTCTTCCTGTTTAACGGCCAATATGTAGAGGCCTTCCAATAAGTCAGCCACGCTCATCTGGGTGTTGCTACCTGTTAATTGTTCTGTTTTAACGAGTTGCCCCAGCGTGTTGTAAATCTGGATGTTTGAAGTTTTATCATCGAAATTACTGAAGTGAATATTTATCCAATCTTTAGCCGGGTTTGGAGCTACTAATAAATCCAATTCATTCTGGATAGGATCGGATATGGATGAAATTGAAGTGCTTAATGAAACATCGTCAATAATGAAAAAGGAGCCCGTAGTGGGCGAAAATCCGCCATTCTTATCCATCATAACAAAATCTATGGTGTAATCAGTGGCTGAACCGGATACTGAAATGGGATAACTAACTGTAATAAATTGAGTTGTGCCAAGGGTAATATTACGGGTAACACCGCCAATGGTAGTTCCTCCTCCGTTGTCAGCAAATACTTCTACTTCAAGCACATCTCCGTTTACGGGAGTAAATATATAGCTGAAAGTAATGAAGCCGAAATTGTGAGTTACCGGAATTCCGTTACCAGTACCTACCGAAAGGTCAATGTTGGTGTTGTTGGCTGTAACTAGTCCCTTTGCCGCGTAAGTGCCGGTATGGGATTGAGTAGTTTGTACTATCCCGGCTGAGTTGGTCCAACCGGTGGGTTGTGCGGGATTATCCCACGATTCAAAACCAGGGTTGGGTATAGGATTTTGGCTTTTGGCAATAAAATAAATAAGGGTGCAAATAGCTGTGGCAATTTTTTTCATAGGTTGTTTTTAAAGAATTCCATCGTTTAAAAGAAACAAAGCTATGAAAAATAACAAAAACAAATATTTTTAGTCACTATACTTAAAGCGGTATCGTTCCTGTTTCGGAATATGGAGTTGGTTAGAGATCATTTATTTAAAAAAAGGTCAACTGTAAAAGTCATATCGTCATAAATAAACTTATCGCCAAGCGTAGGGAAAATGCTTTTCGATTTATAAACGATCTTCCATTTGGTTCTGTCAATAACAATAGTCGCTTTTGCCTTAATATCGGTTTTTAAAAACTCAATTTTGGCGGGGAAAGTAATTTCATTTTTTACCCCTTTAATCGTCAGGTCGGCTGTAACAGTATAATTGGCATCCTTGTTACCTGTAAGCGGTGCAAACTTTTTTACAGTTAAAACCGCTGTCGGAAATCCCTTTACATCAAAAAACTCCTCGCCCTTTAAATGCTCCATTAACTTCTTGTTGTCATCAGCATCTTTAATGTCGGTGCTGGTCATGCTGGGCATGTCAAGTACAAATTCGCCTTTCAGCGGGGTTGTGCCGGCGGCATCAAATTGCAGGCTACCGCTTTTTAAGGTAACATCACCTTCATGCTGCCCGGTAGTTTTTTTACCTAACCAATGTATGGTCGAGCCTTTGGCAACGGTATAAGTAGTTTGGCTGTTTGCAGCAAATACAAACGTCAATAGCAACAGGCTGGCAATCATTTTTTTCATAAATAGCGTTTTTAGTGATACACGAATCTAAGTGCATCGGGGGATAATACGAGGCCTGTTGTAAAGTTTTAACGCTTACGGAAACACACCTGCGCCCTCGCGCACAATCAGTGGCTCTTTTCCTGTATAGTCAATAATCGTGGAAGGAACATTGCCGCCCTGGCCGCCATCAATGATAATATCCACCAGCCCCTGGTAGGCTTCATAAAGCTGTCCCGGATCGGTTATATACTCCAGTATCGTGTCTTCGTTTTTAATAGAGGCCGAGAGTATTGGCGCTCCAACAGCATCTACAATAGCGCGGCTAATGGTATTATCCGGCACCCTGATGCCTATGGTTTTCTTATTGTACCCGAATATTTTGGCAATATTATTATTACCATTTAGGATAAACGTATAGGGGCCGGGCAGCAGGCGTTTCATGGTTTTATACACTGGCGTGGGCACATTCATCGTAAAATCGCTGATGTGGCTCAAATCGTAGCAAACAATGCTAAAGTTAGCCTTGTTGGGCTTAATCTCCTTTAGCTTGCAAACTTTCTCATAGGCCAAAGTGTGGGTAAGGTCGCAGCCTAAGGTGTAAACAGTGTCGGTAGGGTAAATGATAACACCACCGCGTTTAAGGCAATTAGCAACCTGCCATATTAGGCGGTCGTCTATATTATTCGGATTAATTCTCAGTAGCACAGATCAAAATTTTACAGGTTCGTAATTTCTTAGTCTCTCCTTCAAATGCTCCGGCATAACCACCGACGAATTTGTTTTATAATCAAACAACACCATAACCGTGTATCCGGTTGTAGTAAGTGTTTCAATTCCATTCACTACGCTGGTAATCAGGTACTGAATTTCAAAGCTTTTGGTGCCCAATTTGCTGGTTCGTACGTAAACATACGTTGGATTTGGGAAAACAACAGGTTTCAGGTAATCTACATGGGCATTTGCCAGTATGGCGCCTATTTCGGTCCAGTCCCAACGGCAGCTTTCATGAAAATAGTAAACCCGGGCCTGTTCAAAGTAGGTGAGGTAAACCGCATTGTTAACATGGCGCATTTCGTCCATATCGCTCCAGCGTATATCCAGCTTCATTTTAAACTTAAACTTCAATTTCTCTTCCTCAAGATTTATAGCTGCCATTCATTTAGTTTTAAACTTCAACAGTCAATTAAGACCAAAAGCGGTGCGAAAGTAATCGGAAAATTAATTTGCCAAAAAGCCTTTTATCTTTGTGCGAACAAAAAACCATAAAATGTTTGTAGCCATACCCTTATTAATTCTTTCCCTGGCCGCCGGGGTGTATTTATTGATCAAAGTTACCAAAGAATATCTTGGGGGAATATTTAAAGTGCTGGCCTGGCTGGTAATTATCCTTTCGCTGTTGGCAATAGCCGGGGTGGTTTTTAGGGGAGTACATCATTTTCATAGAATGCACCAGATGCAGGGATGTGGAATGCATGAGTACAGATTGGAGGAAAGGATGATCATCAGAAATGGCGAAGCAAGTTGCTGTGGCAAAGACAGCGCCTGTGCCATGATGGGCTGTAAAATGGAAGGCGACAGCATGGTAATGGACCGTGCCGCTTGCGAAAAGGCTATGGGAAAGGATGCCTGCGACAAAATGTTCCATGAAAGAGGTCGCTGCATAATTAGCAAAGAGGAATGCATGAAAATATGTGAGAAAGCGGGCGGAGAAAAGGCAGAAGCCAACGCCTGCCCTATGCATAAGGAAGGCAAGGCTTGCTGCATGGATAAAGCAGGATAGGAGAAAGGTGAGAAAAAGGAATGTTGTAAAAAGAAAATGTAGAAAAACCCGTCAAGTGGTTCCTAACCCTTGACGCGGTTTGCTGATTAACGCGGTTTGCCGATTAGCACGTTTTTGCTGATTGAGGATAAAAGGATTTGTTGAAACCCGTCAAGCGGTTTTTACCCTTGACGTGGTTTGTAAATTGTGCCCATGAAAGACTTTGAAATTTACTTACGCCCCACCCAATTTATTGATTCGGA
>JAQBNQ010000401.1 GCA_028288545.1 Bacteroidota bacterium | reverse complement strand
TGAAAGCTGCCAAAGTGCCTGCTTAAAAAACTTAATTCGCTTTTATACCCCATCCGGCGCACTCAAACATATCGTGTTTGGATATGTAAGAACTTAACAATACAGGTTCGCGGCTGCCCTTTTTAACTCATATATTTATTTTGTGCCCGTTGGGTGATAATTTTACAATTCTCTGACTTAAAAAGGAAATAATTGTACCATCTTTCACACTTGTGGTAACCGGTGCCAGAAATTCTGAGCCCTAATGGATTAAATCATTACTTTAGTTTCTTATATTTAGATCTATGAAAAAATTTACCCTTGCCTTGCTATTCTTAGTTGCCTTCATACCTGCCTGGTGTTCGCATATTGTGGGTGGCGAATTATCGTACACTTGCAGCGGTGGCAATCAATATCATATCACCCTAAAACTTTACCGCGATTGCAATTGCACCAACTGTGCTGCCTATGGCAACCCCGAGTACCTGGCCATTTTTGATGCATCGGGAAACCTGGTGGCCCAGCCGCCTATGCCTTTTCCGGGTTCTAATACCTTAAATCCTACGGTTTCAAGCCCTTGTCTTATTCCACCGAGCGTTTGCGTGGAACAGGCTATTTATACTGCCGATGTTACCCTTCCAGCCTCAACGGGGGGATACACTATTGTTTACCAGCGCTGCTGCCGTAACAACGGGGTGGTAAATATGGTAACCGGCCAGGGAGCTACCTATACGATTGAGATACCTGATCCCGGTCTGGCAACCTGTAACAGCTCTCCGCATTTTAATAGCCTTCCCCCTTTATTTATCTGTGTAAATGCACCGGTTTCTATCGATTATTCGGCCACAGACCCGGATGCAGATTCATTGGTTTATAGCCTATGCGATCCATACGATGGAGCAAATTCGGCTTGTCCTGACCCTTCGCCTAATAACACACAGGGTGGTTGCCCCAGTGCGCCTCCGGCTCCGCCTTATGCTGCTGCACTTTATAATGCGCCCTATACAGCCACCAACTTTACCAATAACCCATCTAACACGGCTAATTTTACAATTAACTCACACACCGGCTTACTTACTGGTACACCTAATACCATTGGCATTTTTGATGTAACAGTTTGCGTTAGCGAATACAGGAACGGACAACTGCTGGGTGTTTTACGCCGCGATTTTCAGTTTACTGTGGCACAGTGTAATACGCCAATTGCTGCCATTCCTCAAATTGGCACTAACAACGGCACCGGCGTTTATATAGTCAACTGCCATAGCCTTACGGTTGATTTTATTAATAACAGCTACAATCCGCCGCCAAATAATAACCCGATTTATTACAGTTGGGATTTTGGTGTAACAGGCACTAACGCCGATACTTCGGATCTTGTAAGTCCAAGTTTTACTTATCCGGATTCGGGAGTTTATACCGTTAGGCTGATTGCAAATAAAGACGAAGGCAACGGCGTTTTTTGCGCGGATACAACTTATTCGCTGGTGTATGTATACCCTAACTTTACCACCAACTTTGTAACCACCAATATTTGCCAGGGTACCGTAGCACAGTTTACGGACCTTACCCAATCCACCTATGGCCACATTACCGGCTGGAACTGGACTTTTGGCGATGGCTCTGCTTCTAACCAGCAAAATCCTTCACACGTTTATGCAAACCCGGGTACTTATACGGTTACGCTGATAAACGGAAATATTTTGGGCTGTGCCGATACAGCACAGCGATCCATTACTATTTTCCCTAAGCCCAATGGCAGCTTTTTAGCTAATTCATTCTGCATGGGTTCGCCTACCAACTTTAGCGACACCGCCTCAAACATTACCGGCTACGCCTGGAATTTTGGCGACGGTAGTTCCAGCACTCTGCAAAGCCCGTCGCACACATATGCAAGTGCCGGAAATTACCTGGTAACGCTGGTTGTACAGAACGCACAGGGTTGCAGGGATACGGTGAGCCGTCTTATTACTATTGATGTTTTGCCCAATGCCCATTTTAACTTTACTCCGCCATGTGCAGGTTCGGCGGCTACGTTTATTGATACCTCTGCGGGTATATCAAGCTATACCTGGAATTTTGGCGATGGAAGTGCTACCAGTAACCTGGCCAATCCAAGTCATATTTATGTTAACCCCGGCACCTATAATGTTACCCTTGTAGTTGTAACAGCGCATGGCTGTAAAGACTCGGTGGTTGAAGCCTTAAATACTTTGCCTAGCCCGGTTATCACTATTTCAAACGACACTACAATTTGTCGCTACGGGTCAGCACAGCTGAATGCTTCAGGCGGTGTTACGTATTCATGGCGGCCAATTATAAGTCTGAACAACCCCAATATTCCAAATCCTATCGCCAGTCCTGCAGCAACTACCACTTACGTTGTTACAGTTACAAATGATTTTAACTGCTCATCAAAAGACAGTGTTAAGGTAACTGTGTTTACCTTATCAAATGCTCCGTTTACGTCGGATACTCCTTGTGTAAATACAACAGTTACTTTTGGCGATACGGCTACCAATATCTCAGGATACAATTGGAATTTTGGAGATGGCAGTAGTAACAGTACTTTACCACACCCAAGCCACGTGTATAGCGCTTCGGGCAACTACCTTGTTACATTAATTGTTCAATCGATACAAGGTTGTTTCGACACGTTGCAACAGTCTATAACTGTATATCCATTACCCGATGCGAGTTTTACTGTTACGCCGGGCTGTGTTAACCTGGCTACTGCATTTACCAGTGCTGCAGCAAATATTTCCAGCTACGATTGGAACTTTGGCGATGGCTCGCAAACAAGCACACAGCAATCTCCATCGCATATCTATACTTCGTTAGCTGCTTACACGGTTAGTCTTACAGTTATTTCTAATCATGGCTGCAAAGACTCTTCTACCCAAAGTGTAAGTCCGCTGCCATTGCCAACGCCAGCCATTTCTAACGATACTGTTGTTTGTCCTATGAGCGATGTGCAGTTAGTAGCAGGTGGTGGTGTAAGTTATTTATGGGTACCGGCAACAGGTTTGAGCGATTCGTCAATTGCAAATCCGGTAGCATTTATTTCAAATGCTATTACCTACACGGTTTACGTTACCAATCAATTTAACTGTACCGGTGCCGACAGTATGAAAATTACCCTGCTGCCGTTAATAGCAGTAGATGCAGGTCCTGATTTTGATATTGATAAAGGACAAAGTGTACAGATAAATGCCGTTACCACCGGCAGTAATATTGTATGGACACCGGCAACAGGTTTAAGTAATCCAAACATTTTAAACCCAATGGCAAGTCCAGATTCAACAACGGCTTATATATTAACCGTAACCGGGCCAAACGGTTGTTTAGCCAGCGATACAATGATAGTAGACATATTGAAAGACGGCTATGCTTTCCCTACCGCATTTTCACCAAACGGCGATGGAAAGAACGATCTGTTTTATCCAGTATTAATGGCCGATGTAAAGGTGGTTACTTTCCGGATTTACAACCGCTGGGGAGAAGTTATTTACGACAATCCTACACATGGGTGGGATGGAAAGTTTAATAGTAAAGACCAGCCACCAACCACTTACGTTTACTATGCGATACTCCGCATTCCAAACTCTCTGCTTCCTTCGGGTAGCAGGGATATAAAACATGAAGGCTCCTTTACTTTGTTAAGATAATTTGAAGAGACGAATTGAAAGAAGGGACGAGGGTATTAACCTTCGTCCCTTTTTATTTATTGAAATAAGACACTCACCAACAAATGTTGAAAATTGTAAAATGTTAAAACCGCATTGCCGGGAAATATGTTATTATTTTTAGTAAACCAAAACATAACGAATGGAAGCAATCTTAAATTCGAAATGGAGAAAACTGGACGGCACCCGCATTGATATTCCCATCAGCCTGGCAGTTGAAAAAGCTCTTGTTAACGAACGCGAATTAGGTAACCAGATAAAAGTCTGTATTGGAACAGATTCGCAGGTTAGGGGCGCGGAAACAGAATTTGCAACGGTAATAGTGCTGCTTAGAAAAGGGAGGGGAGGTTTTATGTTCATCAATAACGATAAAACCAAACAAAAGATGAGCTTAAAGGAACGGATGCTGATAGAGGTTTCGCGCTCCATAGATATTGCCTACCATCTTTGCCCTTTGTTTGATAAATACAGCACCGAGTTGGAGGTACACGCCGACATTAATACAAACCCACGGTTTGGTTCTAATGCCGCGCTTAGCGAAGCCATGGGCTATATTTTATCAATGGGCTTTACATTTAAGGCAAAGCCAGATGCCCATGCGGCAAGTTGTTGCGCCAATAAGGTGGTATAAGTTGCGGCTTATCGGGCCAATTAAACATCTTTACATAACATAGCAGACATCGGGGTGCTTAGGAAAATGGGCGCAATCTTAAATTTTCCTTAACCTTCGCTTAATGTCTTGCTGATACTTTCGCAACAAATTAAGAAAGCATGGAAGTAAACGATGTGAAGATACTGTTGGTGGATGATGAAACGGACGTTTTGGACTTCATGAAATATAACCTTGAAAAGGAAGGGTTTTGGGTTTATACCGCCCGCGACGGAGCTGAAGGCATTCAACTGGCTAAAAAGGTAAACCCCCAGTTAATTATCCTTGACCTGATGATGCCAAAACTTGACGGTATTGAAACCTGCCGCGAGTTGCGCAATATGCCTGAGTTTAAAAACACCCTGATAACTTTCCTAACCGCCCGCGATGAGGACTATTCGCAAATTGCAGGGTTTGAGGTGGGGGCAGATGACTATATCACAAAACCGATAAAACCGCGTGTATTTATAAGCAGAATACGTGCCCTTATGCGCAGGTTGGAAACTACTGAAACAGGGAGCAAATTAAAAGTAGGAGATATTGAAATTGACCGCGAAAGGTACATGGTGCTAAAGGCGGGAACAGAAATAACCCTGCCGCGTAAGGAATTTGAGTTAATAAACCTTTTAGCCTCTAAGCCGGGCCGTGTTTTTAAACGCGAAGAAATTTTAAGCAAAGTTTGGGGCACCGACACCATTGTTGGCGATAGAACGATAGACGTGCACATCCGCAAACTGCGCGAGAAAATAGGCGATGATTACTTCAAAACCATTAAGGGCATAGGGTACAAGTTTGATGCTTAATCTGCCTTGTCAACTTTGGCCAGGTTGTTTTCTTTGTAAAACTTCTTTTCGGCCCAGTTAAAACGGTCCCAGTACTTGTTTTCAGTCATGGTAAAATCCTGATAAAGCGAATCGGCCGTGTGGGTCTCTTCCTGCGTATAAGTATCTAATTTTATGGAACTTAGGAAGCCTGAAAAGTCTTTTTCCAGAGCGTTTTTGTAGAACAAGAGCATTTCCATGGAGTAGTGTTGCATGGTAGTATCGCCCTCAAAATCCTTTTGCGCCTGTACGGAAGTTATTGTTTTATTGACCAACGCCGCATAGTGCTGTTCTGTTTGCATAGCAGTGGTTTTATTGCCGCTGATAATGCCATCTCCAAACTCCAAGGAGCTATCAATTACCACCTGAACTGAACGAAGGCAGGTATCGTAATAGACCTTTGCCCGCTTAGCCTTTTGGTTGCAGGAAGTGCAGGCTAAAAGGCCGGCAAAAACAATAAACAGGACAGCGTGTTGTTTCATGTGAAATACTTTGTTAAAAGAAAGTCGTTTTGCTGGGTACTTACGTATAAACTTACAGGCTCGGTCGTCTAGCATATAAAGCTACTCGTCCGGCTGCTGAAAATAGTGATAATTGAGAT
>JAQBNQ010000383.1 GCA_028288545.1 Bacteroidota bacterium | reverse complement strand
CTGCTTGGTATCCTTATCGGTTTCCTTCTCTTTGCTTCATTCCCGTCGGCCCGTGCACAGGGATGGATACAGGATAAAAAATCCATGTATTCGTTGGGTCTGGGTGGCACACAGCCTCTTTTTCTGCCATTCGCGTACTATCCTGCCGGACGCGCTTATTCGCTTGGATTATCTATAAATATATCCGGCGAATATAGGGTGCACCGGTTAATAGGAATAGGATGGCAAACAGGTCTTAATCTCTTTACGTCAGGATATTATTATCGTTATCACGGACAAGATGGCTATTACTATCGCGCAGCTGCCATTGGCATACCAATAGGATTTAAAGCCAACTTCCACATTTTAGAAGCAACCCGCGCACAAATAAAAGACCGGCTTGATGTTTATGCAGGTCTTAATATTGGAGGTGGGCCAGCTATTTACCTTGGCCCCGGCGCCGGTCTTTACGGATTTATTTATGTAGGTCCGCAAATAGGTGCGCGCTACTGGTTTGACAAAGTCGCAATTTTTGGTGAGATAGGCTGGGGAGCAACTTTCGCAAATATCGGGGTAACATTCCGGTAAATTATTGCTAATGATTTTTGTCGTAACGTAGTTTCCACATTCTGGTAAAATGTTGGCTTAAACGCATTTTCGGCGTTAATTGTGGATTTAGTATGTTTGCATCCATGTCTAATATCGCCCAATTAAAATCAAAAATCGCAAAGCCTGATTGGCTCAAAATAAAACTGCCCTCAGGTATAGAATTCAGTGAGGTTAAGCAAAATGTTGAGCAGCATAAACTCCATACTATTTGCGAAAGCGGCAAGTGCCCCAACCAAACCGAATGCTGGGGTGCAGGTACTGCTACATTGATGATATTGGGCAACGTTTGTACCCGTTCGTGCATGTTTTGTAGTGTGGATACTGGTAACCCGGAAGTAGTTGACATTAGCGAACCAAGACGAGTGGCTGAATCAGTAAAACTGATGGGATTAAAGCATGTTGTGATAACCTCGGTAGACCGCGACGACCTGGTAGATGGAGGCTCGAAGATATGGGCAGCTACAATAAGAGCTATACGCAGACATAACCCTGGTGTAACTTTAGAAACCCTGATTCCTGATTTTAAGGGTATTACAGAAAATATTCAACGCGTAATTGAAGTTAAACCTGAAGTTGTTTCACATAATCTTGAAACCGTAAAGCGCCTAACGCGCCAGGTACGGATCCAGGCTAAATATGAAAGAAGCCTCGAAGTTCTACTGATGCTAAAAAATGGGGGCATAGAAAGAACTAAGTCAGGAATTATGGTTGGACTGGGTGAAACCGAAGAGGAATTATTTGAAGCGATGGATGACCTGAGAAATTCGAAAGTTGACATTTTAACGCTGGGTCAGTATCTGCAGCCTACTAAAAAGCACCTCCCGGTTGTGCGATACGTATCGCCGGCAGAATTTGATCATTATAAAAAGGTTGCTTTGGAAAAAGGCTTTAGATACGTTGAAAGCGGCCCCCTGGTAAGATCAAGTTATCATGCTGAGAAGCATCTTATTTAATTGAAAGGAGTCCTGCAGTTGAAAGACACCGCTGAATGCTTCAATAAAAATCTTTTTGTAGTCTTCCATTGAAATTTCCTTGCCTAATTCTTTTTGCAAGGATGTAACGCCTTTACCTTCCAATCCGCATGGCACTATCTTATCAAAAAAAGACAGGTCCGTATTTACGTTCATTGCCAAACCGTGCATGGTAACGTTGCGACTGGCTTTTACACCAATGGCGCATATTTTTCTATCGCCCTGTTTATCCCTTATCCATATTCCGGCTGCTCCTTCCAATCGCTCACCTTTTAGGTAATAGTGGGCGAGGGTCTGAATGATGGTATCCTCCAGGTTAGCAATATATTTTGCAAGGCCAATGTTCAGGACATCCAAATCGAGAATGGGATATGCCACCAGTTGTCCGGGACCATGAAAAGTAACATCTCCTCCCCTACTCACTTTGTAGTATTCGGCCTCTAATTCAGCATCACTTACCAAAATATTTTCGCGCTTGCCACTTTTACCCAGGGTAAAAACAGGATAGTGTTCGCACAATACCAAATAGTTTTTGGTAGGCTGAGCATTGAGTTTGGCCGTTATGCTTTCTTCAAACAATTGTTCCTGTAATTGCAAAACCTGCGTGTACCTTTCAAGGCCAGTATCAATAACATTAAGGGGACTCATACTACTTCGGTTTATCCTTCATCTTTTTAATCGAATCTTTCATCTCCTGGTTTAATACCAGTTTGTAATAGGCGCGCTCAACATCCTTGTCAAGTGTTCTGACCGCTGCATTAAAATTAGTTAGGTACACTCCCTCCGAATAGGGGAAAGGTCTTGAAAACTGGTGTAGATCCTTATCATAAAACACCAACGAACTTGAAGAGGAAGGATCAGTAGTGGTTTGTGTTGGAGCCGGTGCAGTGCTTTTGGTAAGATCCAATTCCGGGTTGCCGTTTGAATTGTCGCTGAACTTTGCGTATGGCATGGCACTGCCATATTCACAAAAAACAAAAAAGGTATCAGTTAAAACGATGGATGGATCGTGCTGAAGTTTAGCATTGAGAAAAACATCTTTTTTTCCATCCAAAAAAGCCTGTGTTTCGCTGGCGTAAATAAAATACACTTTACAGAAAGTAAAGTAATCTACAAAGGAACTGCGCAGGTTTTCGTTCAGTTTCTTTCTCTCCCCTTCAATTTTATCTGCAAGTTCAGTTAACCCGTTCTTTCTATAAGCATCAATACTTTTTTGATTAGTCTTCAGTCTTACAATTACCGCACCGCTTTTAAGGTTTTTAAGTGTCATAGCAGCTCTAAAACGTTCATTGGCAACATCGCGGCGCGGAAAAGATAGTCCGGGATCAGTACTGTGCACTGGCGGCCCAACCGGTTTTTGGGATTTGCCATTGGTATTATTCTGACAAAATGAAGAAACGCAAAGACCCAGCATTGCAACCAGGCAAAAAATCAACTTTTTCATACAATTCACTTAAAATCCTTCGCAATCTCTTTCGGAACAAATTTTCTGACCTTTCCTTTGCCTCTTATTATTTCTCTTACAATAGTTGAAGAGATAGAAGACAATTCGGGCCGGGCAAGAATAAGAATGGTTTCGAGCTGCGGAAGCATATCGTGGTTAAGGTGGGCAATCGTTTTTTCATATTCAAAATCTGCTGAACTACGAATGCCCCGCAGCAGATAATTCGCCCCTTTCTCTTCACAAAAATTCACCGTTAAGCCTTCGTAGCTATCCACCTTTATCTTCTTCTCCCCTTCAAACACCTGTTCAATCCATTTCATTCTTTGCTCCAGCGAATACAAAGACTGCTTCTGTGAATTAACGCCAATTGCAATAATTATTTGATCGAATAAGGGAAGTGCCCTTTTAACTACATCGGCGTGGCCTGTAGTTATAGGATCGAATGAGCCGGGAAATACCGCTATTTTTTTATTCATTGACACAAAGTTAGTAATACCATTGCCAAAACTTTTCAGGGTGGCTTTAATTTACAAAATTATGACACCTTTTCATCTTCTTTAACTTCCTGGATTGTATTGACGAATATAGAGAATATGGTTGTGCCATAATTTTTCTTGCGATGGAAATGGGGATGCTTATCGAAGTTGTGATTGGGGTTATGTTCCAGTATAAACCAGCCTTCGCCTTCTACAAGACCGGCTTCAAATACCAGGTCGGGGAGGGAAGCAAGGTTTTCTAAAGGGTAAGGTGGCCCGGCAAAGATCACATCAAATTTTTGATGGGCCGAACGGATAAAGCTGAACACATCCATGTGCATCACTTTTAAACCTTTCAGTTCAAGATCAAGCGCAGTTTTCTTTATAAAAGCAGCACATTTTGGAAATATCTCAACGGTGGTTATATCAGTACATCCCCTTGATGAAAACTCGTACGAAATACTGCCGGTACCACCGAAAAGATCTAACACCTTAATGTTATCGAAATTGAAATTATTATCAATAACATTAAAAAGGCCCTCTTTAGCAAAATCGGTGGTGGGCCGCGTTGGTATATTTTGTGGCGGCTGAAAGCGAATGCCTTTTAGTTTGCCTCCTATAATTCTCATTTGCTTAGTGTGTAAAGATTAAAATGAAGATGCTTTGGAAATAACTCGAATGATTTGGTAAAAGCAATATTAGCCGGTGGCGAAATAAAGCTGGTTGTACGGAAATACCTGTAGCATATGTCGTATATTTTTGAACGGGCATCCACTTCGCCCAACAAAACGAGTTCGGTTTTTTCCCTGTCAATTTTTAATTCCTCGCAGCACAATAACAAAAAATAGGCAAAGTCTGTTTCTGTTTGATATTGGTAACGGTTCATTAGTTGCAATTGACCGCTTTCATTAAACCGGATCACGTCAAAATTTTGCAGGTCCAGGTTTACAAAAAGCTTATCGCTGCTTAAATACGCAGGTAGTCCGTTTAAAAAAGATGAGTTAAGGTGAAGCAGGGTAGCGTTTGGAAATGAGGACTTAAGCTTGTAATACAACATAGTATCCACGTCAAACACAATATCCAGTGCCGCTGAATCAATTGTTTGGTTCATGGCAATACCGGCAGAATCGGCACCGGGCAAAAAGAAACCCTGAGGCAACAATGTATATGCAGGATTAACCCCAATAAAAACAGCACCAAATGCCAGTTGTAGGGCTTCGTCCTTTTCCACAATACGTTCCAACCGCTGCACAAGAGCCGCATCTCCATCTACATGATGTAAAGTATGTTCGCCGTAAAATATGATCTGTCCGTGAGAAACGGATTGAATAAAATAGCGGACCGATCTTTGCGTAACGGCAAGTTTAAGCACAAGGGCAGAAGGTGGGATAGAAACATCTACCTCGCCAACGCTTGCATAAGTGTTTTTGATATCAACCGACGACATGGCGCTAAAATACAAGAGAAACCAGTAAAACCCAGAAAATTGGAAAAATCACTGGCGCCGGGCAATTTATGGTTGTGGATATTCAACCGGGGTCCAATTTTATACGGTATCTATCGTCAACACTTATAAGCATTAACCAATAACTTTATTATGTTTGGGAAGTATGAAGAAGTTTGAAGCCAGAAACCCCAAATACAAGGAGTATACTGAGTTAAAAATATCGAGGAATAAGTTTATCAAGGTCCTGGGGTTTGAAATAACTAAGATAGAACCGGGTTCTATTGAAGGGGAAATGGAATTTAAGGAAATGCACCAGCAACAGAACGGCTGGCTGCACGGTGGCGTTACCTCGGCCGTTTTAGATATGGTACAGGGATTTGCCGCTTATAGTTTGGTAGACGAAGGCCAACAGGTATTTACAGTTGAGGCTAAAATATCCTATTACAATCCGGGCATTGCCGGCAAATTTTATGCGAGG
>JAQBNQ010000373.1 GCA_028288545.1 Bacteroidota bacterium | reverse complement strand
GAATGGCTTTCAAAGCTACCTTGAAAACGATTACGATTACTACACTCGTTTTAACGGCAAAATAAAATGGCATCCTCATAAACTCAACCGCCTAACGCTGGAACTTGCTGCCAGTACACTTTATGATAACAACGGTTTCCAGTTTTATTGGGTAGATGCCGGGCACCCGTATGTAGGCAACTCGGGCGTTCTTAATGATCAACGCTTTTTTTATGGTTACCTCGATACCAAGATTACTTACATAGATAAAATAGGTGATGAACACGATATATGGGGCCGTTTTTATCGCCAAAAACTTTTAGGGGTTGGTTCGCTTAGCGAGTTTTGGGTGTCTTCGGTCTATTATAACTTCCGTCACGATTTTGGAAAACTGTTTATGCTCAGGGCCGGGGTTAATAACGACCATTATACCATGGGCGATGGAAACCTGGGTAAACACCGCGGCGATTATGGTGGCATTTTTGTACAGGGCAGGTTCTCCTATAAATTCCTGACCTTAAACTTAGGTGGCCGCGAGGAATATGTGCATGAGGATAGTGTTATTACTCCTACCCTGCCGGTTTTTAACGCTGGTGCAAGTTTCGAAATACGCAAGTACAACAACATCAGGTTATCGTTCAGCCAATCGTTCCGTATTGCCAGTATTGCCGAAAGATATGTTGACTATGCCCTTGCAGGTGTTGAAATATTGCCAAACCATAGCCTTAAACCCGAACGTGGATTTACAACAGAGTTGGGCTACAAGCGCACCATTAAGATCGGCAATAACTTTACAGGGTTTTTCGATGCGTCCGCTTTTCTTACCCAGTTTAAAGATATGATCGAGTTTGTTTTTGCATCCAGGTCATTGCCGGGTCCGCCTTATTTTCAACCTTTTTTCCAATCGCAAAATATTTCAAAAGCAAGAATTTTTGGATGGGAATTGTCACTGTCGGGTCATGGTCACCTCGGGCCTAATGTTGACGTAGAAGCGTTGATAGGCTACACCTATTTTTACGGAGTTAACCTCAATGATACCACCGGGCCGAACAATAATAATGTGTTTACCTTTATAAAAAATTCGTTTACCCATTATGTTCTGCCAACGGCAAAAAACGATTTTGTGTGGGATTCTATAACTGCCGGAATGCTCAAATACCGCAACCCGCACCAGTTTAAGGCCGATCTTGATTTCATATTCTTTAAGAGATATCACCTGGGCACATCTATTCAATACTATAGTTACATGTCGCAAATAGATCTCGTGTTCGGTATACAGGTTCCGGGAATTACCGAATACAGGCAAGAGCACAGAAACAAAGGCGATTTCTTTTGGGATTTGAGAACCGGTTGCGATTTTAACCGGAATATTTCCCTCAATTTTATTGTTAAGAACGTTCTGAATAACTACACTGTATTCCGTATAGCCCGGCCAGATGCACCGCGCTCGTTTACGGTACAATTGGTGGTAAATTTTGGCGGTATGAGCAAAAAAGGAAAAGGCCCCAACATGGACAACGTCTCCCGCTCAAATATGTAATAGACAACTCGTGCGGCCTTGATTCTTTTAGTTCTTTTTTTCAAGAAAAAAAGAACGGAATCTTTGAAACGTCTTAATTCCTATATTTACCTTCTTCACAACATAAACAATTGGTACCATGAAGGACTATACCAGGCTATTTGATATTATCTATTACCAAAAGGAAAAATATCATCAAAACGTAGCATTTGCCAATAAGCAAAACGGCGAATGGAAAAAACATTCAACGCAGGAAGTTATTGATGTCGCTAACAAGGTCAGCCTGTCATTATTGAAATTGGGAATAAAACCCGGCGATAAAATTGCCCTCGTATCCAATAACCGTCCCGAATGGAATATGGTGGATATAGGTATGTTACAAATAGGCGCAGTAAATGTTCCGGTGTATCCCACCATTAGCGAGCATGAATACAAATTCATTTTTAATAATGCCGAACTGAAATATGCTTTTGTTTCAGACAAAAACCTGTTTACCAAAATATCGAACATTAAAAAAGATGTTCCTTCCTTAATAGATATTTTCAGTTTCGAAAAAATAGAAGGCTGCAAACACTTCAGCGAATTTCTGGCTTTGGGCGATGGCGGCAGTTTGGATGAAGTAGAAAAATTAAAAGCCGCTGTAGATCCTGAATCTATGGCCACTATTATTTATACCTCCGGTACCACCGGCGACCCTAAAGGCGTAATGCTATCCCACCGCAACATTGTAAGTAATATAAAAGGGGTTGGACCTATCCTGCCATTAAACGAAACACAACACGTACTTAGCTTTTTACCGCTATGCCACATTTTCGAACGCGTAGTGGTGTATGTATATATGGCCTATGGCGTTTCTGTTTATTATGCCGAAAGCATTGATACAGTTGCAGACAATCTGAAAGAAGTAAAACCAAATTTCTTTACCACCGTTCCACGTCTGCTCGAAAAAGTTTACATCCGTTTGGAATCAGCCGGCGGAAGTTTGGAAGGATGGAAAAAAAACCTGTACGCCAATGCGCTTGAATTTGCAAGGAATTACGATGTATCAAAGCCGCTTGGATTAATGGATAGTATTAAAAAGGCCATTTACGACAAACTCATTTATGCAAAATGGCGGGAAGCACTGGGTGGAGAATGCGAAGGCATTTGTGCAGGAGCCGCTGCTTTAAATCCGCTATTGGCAAGAGTATTTACTTGCGCAGGTATTCCAATTATGGAAGGCTACGGGCAAACAGAATCATCCCCGGTAATTTCCGTCAATCCTTTTTCGTTGGATAGAATTTGTTTTGGCACTGTCGGAATTCCTATTGAAGGCGTTGAGGTGAAGCTGGATCACCGCTCCGGAATGGCCGAAGGTGAAGGAGAGATTTTTGCCAAAGGCCCTAACATTATGATGGGTTACTACAAGCGCCCAGACCTTACGGCTGAAACCGTAGTAGATGGCTGGCTTAAAACCGGCGATGTGGGTAGATGGGTGGATTACAAAGGCGCCAAATATTTAAAGATAACCGACCGGGTAAAAGAAATTTTCAAAACCTCCGGCGGTAAGTACGTATCTCCGCAACAGATAGAAAATAAAATGAAGGAGATTCCATATGTAGAGCAGATAATGGCGATAGGTGAAAACCGGAATTTCGTATCTGCACTCA
Organism: Bacteroidota bacterium; assembly: GCA_028288545.1. Taxonomy (GTDB): domain Bacteria; phylum Bacteroidota; class Bacteroidia; order Chitinophagales; family LD1; genus Bog-950. Next base: position 1,947 of record JAQBNQ010000373.1, on the reverse strand, counting down.
TAGTACCCAATTTTCAAAATCTTTCTGCCTGGTGCCTCAAAAATGGCATTCACGCAAGTTCGCCCGAAGAGATGGTAAAGAACCCCGAAGTGCTAAAACTTTTCCGCGAAGCGTTGGATGAGAAGAACAAAAATTTCGGTCAGTGGGAAACCGTCAAAAAATTTGAACTGATGCCCAAAGAATGGACCATCGAAGGCGGCGAACTAACCCCCACCACCAAAGTAAAACGCAAGGTAGTGTTGGAAAAATTTAAAGATACGATCGAGAAGATATACTCATAGTCAGAATTGAACACAATTGAACGCTGATTAATTATTTTGATTATGACAAAAATTATCATCGATAAGTTCCGATATTAACTACGCACACCATGGAATTATTCTAATCAACGCTCCAGCTTATAAATCAAATCCTGCCTCACAAAAATTACCTGGAGGGTTGAATGACTTATTGCGGAACCGAGAGGCCTATCATGTCAACCCAAATTGATTCTTAGAAATACTTGATAGGACTTCAATTAGAAAGGACATCGATAAAATATTTGTAAACTGCGATAGCTAATCGCCGACCCAAAAAAAGGCTTCGGTTTTCACGACCTGGTAGAACATCGTTGAAGAATACAATACTTGTTTTGATTGCATTATACTGTTTTCACCCATCATCAAAGGGCGAAATAACCAACCTCAATTTCAACTACTTACAACGGTGGCCGTTCAATACCTGCAATCTGACCATTCTTGTTCGACAAAAAATTCTTTTTTCGAACAGTACTCAGTATTTTTCAGCAACAAAAAACATATTTATGAAGATTATTCTATTCCTCCTGGGTACACGTGTGTTTATAAACGTTTATTCGCAGGTGCCACAGGGTATAAATTACCAGGCCGTTGCGCGTAATAGTGGAGGGGCACTTTTAACCAATCAAAATATTAGTGTGCGGTTAAGCATTCGCGATGTTACAAATAATGGCACTATATTATACCAGGAGAGCCACAATGTTACCACCAACCAACTGGGGATTTTTACGGTTGTAATAGGGGGAGGTACCATCAGCATAGGTAGCTTCAGCGCTATCAACTGGGGCACCAATGATAAATACCTGCAAGTTGAATTTGATCCATCAGGAGGAACTGCCTATGTAAACATGGGTACAGATCAGTTACAGAGTGTGCCCTATGCTTTATATGCAGCAAATTCAACAACTGGCGCCACCGGTGCAACCGGAAGCCAGGGTGCAACCGGACCTACCGGTGCTACGGGCTCTGGCGGTGGTGCTACCGGAGCAACAGGCGCTACGGGACCAACGGGTGCTACAGGTGCAGGTGGTGGAGCAACAGGCGCCACAGGAGCCACAGGTTCTACCGGAGGTACGGGAGCAAGAGGTAGCACAGGCCCTACTGGTTCAACGGGAGTTACAGGCGCAACGGGCGCTACCGGTAACACCGGTGCAACAGGTAACGGAGTAACCGGAAACACAGGCGCAACCGGTCCTACCGGTCCTACCGGTGCAACCGGCAATACAGGAGTTGGTGGTGGAGCTACCGGTGCAACGGGAGCCACAGGCGCAACAGGCGCTAGCGGATCAACCGGGGCGACTGGTACAGGGATAACGGGCGCCACTGGTGTTACGGGCGCCACCGGTACAGGCTTACTGCCAAATGGCTCAGCGGCCGGCGATACTCCATACTGGGATGGCTCTCAGTGGATAGTTAGCAGCAACAACCTGTATAATTATGGTTCCAATATTGGTATAGGAACAGTTAATCCTACCGCTAAATTACATATCGTTTCTTCAGCGGCTAACTCTATGATTGTGGATGGAGTAAGCCCTATGTTCATTAGTTTATATGAGGGAGGTGTATACAGGGGGTATCTTGGTTCTTATTCCGGAAATGCAACAGATGTGGATTTTGGTACCGGAAGCAGTAATAGCACCGGTGGTGTTAA
>JAQBNQ010000244.1 GCA_028288545.1 Bacteroidota bacterium | reverse complement strand
CGACCAGGGTTGATTGACCGTATGAGGCAATTGAAATTGCCAGGGCAATACAAGCAGTAATTATGATTTTGATTTGTCTCATTTCTAAAATTGGGTGCTAATTAACGCTTATTCCCGTTTTTTCTTGTCAACAAATGCGAAAAAACCTACCGAAAACCCCACCCGCGTGGTAGGGAGTTGCTTTTCGAAGCCCGAGGCGGTTAAATACATGGCAGTTTCGACAGAAATATTAGAGTTCAAAAAATAGGCCATACCCACCGAACCACCTACTGAAAAACCATTTGCATTTGACACATTTGTTTTACTTAAAGCAGTAGAAACCACGTAAGTGGCGTTTACTGCGGTCACTCCCTTTAACGGCTTTTTGCCCAAATAGTATTTAAGGCTTGGACCAATTTGGGTGTTAAAAGTAGTAGTGGTATTGTAAACCTGGTTTTTAGCATCGTAATTACGGGCACTGCCTATACCTATTGAATATCTGCCGCCAATCACAAAGCCCTTTACCACAAAAATGCCGAAGGAAGGAGCAACCGATAAATTGAAGTTGCGGTTAAGCGCGGTATAGCTAATACTTACATCACCACTGCCGCCTATTGTAAACCTGCCACGTTCAATTTGAGCAAAGATATCCATAGTTAAAAAGCACAGGCACAAACAGGCAAACATCCACTTGCATTGCTTTTTATTCCCCAAAAATGATTGGGCCATTTTCATTTCACAAAAATTTCGAACGACTTTGCTTTAATGCCGTCCTGGTAAATCTTATCGTATATTTTCTCCACCAATTGCTGACGGCGTTTTTCGATAATAAACTTTACCACCTGGTCGTGCACAAATTGCAGTGGGGCGGGTTGATCTCTTTTTACAGCATCAGGTATTCTTACAAACCATGTACCGCTTTCGGTTTTAAATTCTTTAAAGGTTTTGGTGCTGCTTAATACTGCAATATCGTTTTCGGTAAGCGGAAAGTTTTTCAAAACATTTTCCTTGTCATACCAAATTCCCTGGTCCATTACATAGCTGGTGGCAAATTCCTTGCAATAGCCATCCAGTTTGCGCAGGTCCTCTTCATCCTTGGGTTTCATGATCCACTTGCGCGCTTCATCAATATCCTTTGCATCCTTTTTAAGCTTAATGAAAAAAAGCTGGTAAACATCTTTCTCCAGGCTAAGATCGTTCTTCAGTTTTTCGTACCAGTCGTTCAGTTCCTTTTGTGTAATAACAGTATCCAGCCTTTTATTAATAAGCGCCTTTTCGTATTCATACAACAATAGTGTTTGCCGGTAGTCCTCTACTTTTTTTGTAATCCCCAAATCATCTTCGGGTATATTCTCAATGGCCTTTTGCAGCAGCAGCTTTTTACGTATCCAGTTTTCGGAATAGTTTTTAAGCACCTCTGTACTGTCCTTACCTTTTAATCCTTTGGTGAGCGGTTGCAGATCGGAAGTGTAAAGATACTCGTCATTTACACGGGCAATAACATCCTTATTTGCTTCCTTCTTTTTTTTGAAAAAGGAGCAGCACGAAATAGTTACGAGCAGAACAATGACCAAAAAATTTCTCAACGGTTATGCTTTAAAAAGACAAAGTGCAATATTGTATTGCACTTTGCTAAGGTATATCATTTTAAAAAGCGGCTATTTCTTAGCCAGGGAACGAAACACACTTTCTTCCACCGAGATAGGGTATTTGCTTCTCAAAGATTCGAGCCATGTTTTTTCCAAATACTCCTGGTAGTCGGAAACAATGTAGCCTTTGGCTTCTTTTAAACTCTTAGGCTCAGGTCCAACAATTTGTTTTACCAAAATAAACTGGTAGCTGCTATCATTAATTTTATTCAAAGGTGTAAGACCAGCCTTCCAATCAATTTTATCAACTACATCATATTGGCCCTTTTCGTATTTGCCTTCAATAGCAGATACGCGACTTTTGCTTCCTTCTACATTTAACTTTGCTTTAATTTCTTCAACACTCTTTTTCTTCTCAGCCATTTTGTAGGCGTCATCACATATCTTCTTGTCAGAGCAGTTGAAAATTGCTACTTCGGCACGGTTGCCCCACATGTACTTGGTTTCGTTTTTCTTGCGGAAATCTTCAAGACCCAAAGTATCCTTTACTGCTTTTGTCCAAACCATTCTATCCATCAATTCAAACAACAATATTCCGTCCTTGTATTCCTTCATCAGGTTTTTGAACTCCGGCTTTTTCTGCTCCAGTGTGCTTTCTTCGTAATCAAGGCATTTTTGGGTAACAAAGCCTTCATAATATTCATTCACCAAAGCATCCTTGCTCTTGTCAGCTCTGCGTTTTGAGTTCTTCTCAACGTAATCAGCAAAATCGGCTATGGTGTAATTTTTACCTGCAAGAATAAAGAGCACTTTACTGTTGCCGTGCATATCCTCAGGCACCTTCCAGTTTCCTTTTAAAAGGCTGCTATCTACATGAGAATCAAAATTGCTTTTTGCATCAGCGAACTGCGTAAATCCGTTTTCCTTTTTAATGCGGTCTATCAATACGTTTTTAGCAACCTGGCTGCGGGTATCTCTTTCTACTTTCTTTTTAATGTCGGCCTTTACATCGCTAAACGGCTGCATATCCTTCTTTTCAAGACGCTTAATAATGTGGTATCCAAACTGGGTTTTAACCGGCTTAGAAATCTCCCCGTCTTTCTTTAAAGCAAAAGCAGCATCTTCAAACTGAGGTATCATTCTGATAGAAGCGCCTGTACCAAACCATTGCAATTCTCCGGCTTTAACACGGGTAGTTTTGTCATCTGAAAATTCCTTTACAGCATCTTCAAAAGTTACTTTGTTGGTATTGATCAGATGATAAACCGAGTCAACTCTTTTCTTCACAGAATCTTCCTGGCCCGGCGTTGCTTTTTCAGGGAAACGGATCAGCAAATGTGCCGCGTGTATTTGGCCGCGGGCGGCGCGGGTTTCATTTACCCGTACCAAATGATAGCCGAACTCGGTACGTACCGGTTGGCCTACTTCGCCAGCCTTTTGGTGGTAAGCAGCATTTTCGAAAGGATAAATTGTTCCAAAAACCGAGAACCAGCCTATGTTGCCACCATTGGTTTTTGCCGATGGATCTTCTGAAGCTTCTTTGGCAACCTTATCAAATGATTCACCTTTGTCAATTCTCTTCTTCAGGGCAACTATTTTTTTGTAAGCAACCAATGTATCAGCAGGGTTTGCATTTTCATCGCACCTTACCAGTATATGGCTTGCATTGATCTCGGTTTTTGAACGCTCGTAAGCTTCAGTAATCAGCCTGTCCGAAATTTCGCGGTCTGTAAGGTAAGATTTAGCCAATTGCTTTCTGTAACCCTCAAGTTCTGATTTAAGGCTTGAAATGGTGTCCAGTTTCATTGCCTCGGCTTCCTTTACTTTTAAACGGAAGTTTTCGTACAGATTCAAATAATCTTTCAGGGATTTTTCGCTGTAGTCTGCTTGGTTGTTTACGTTGTTTTTGTTGTAAACATATTCGAACTCACCTACCGTAACCTTATCGCCACCAACAGTAAACAGGGTTCTGTTATCAGACTCGGGGGTAAACGACAGAATGAAAATGGATAGCAACACTAAAGAAACTAAATACTTCTTCATACGGGAAATATATTTTTTGTTTTAAGGCCTGCAAATATTGAAAGCCAATTTTAAAGCGCTGCGAAGTTAAACTTTTTTAACATCGGACAAACATGGGGGAATTTAGTGGAGATAAGGAGGAATTTATATAGGATTCGGCGAATTATTACGATCCCTTTGTGCAAACTGAGTTCTATAATATTATGGCCATTTATTGCCGACCTTTACCCCGAAGAAATATCAACTTTACGGCTAAGTTTAGGTTTTAACCCTATAAAAACTCACGTTTTGTAAAAATAAACCGCAAACCATTGTGTGATTTAGGTAGGATTTCTATTTTTGGCGTCCGATTTTTTATCGAAAAGCGGTTTTAATTTGTAAAAACAGATTCCTCGATAGCTCAGTTGGTTAGAGCATCAGACTGTTAATCTGAGGGTCCTTGGTTCGAGCCCAAGTCGGGGAGCAAAACAAGACGAGCCACCAATTTCGGTGGCTTTTTCTTTTTTCAAAAAAGGCAAAGCAACCTGAGAAAAAAATATCCCTGGCATCAATATTTGGCGCGCTATGTCCGGCTCCGATTTTTTATCTTGCCCAATTTACCATCTATCCATTCCAGCAGGTCATATTTTACCGACGACTCGTTATTGCCTATAGGTCTTTCTATCAAAATTATCTCCCTTTTTAGCTTTTCAAATAACCCGGCAATTTCTTTCCTGTCAGTGGCCTTTGGTATTCTTTCAAAAAATTTCAGGCTGACCTTTTCCAGGGGGTTCATCATTTTATTTTTCCTAAACCATTCCCGCACGTTATGGGTCAGCCCTGGAAGTATTTCCATATTGGCTATTTCATATTGAAGCATTAGCCAATATATACGGGCAGGAGCCTCAAAAACATTAAGCGTTTTATGATCTATTAATTCGTTGAAGGTAATTACCGCATTTTGCCAGTCCTGTTTTCGGAAGTACAGGCGCAGCACATCGTACATTACACTATGCCGGGTAGGCACTTCGATTTTATCTTTTATTTCATTCCAATATGATTGGTTATCTATCCAAAATTGAATCGCCTCATCAACACCCTGACCCGAACTTGCATGAAACAATAGTTTATAATACAAAAATGCCTGCCTTATAATAGGAAGAGGATAATATTTTTCAGCAATCATTTTTTCAAGCTGTCTGAATATTTCACCGCATTCTTCAAATTTCCTAACGTTAACGCAAATATTCATCAGGTCTGAATGGGTACGAAAATACGTAAGCTGCCAGGCAGTATTGTCAACGTAGTTTAAATTGAGATAAACAATACAGTTTTTAATGAAGTTGAGACATTCTTCATGCCGGCCAATAACATGCAGGTATCGGTACTTCGTTTTTGAAAAATAGTGCCAAGCTTTAAAGCTGAGTGCCCGCTCCTCACTCTCAAAAAGCGGGTTGGCCATTATACTTTCAAGTTCCCGGCTTAATTTATTATCATAACCAAATTTGGGGTTTGCAAAAATAACGCTGGCACGACTTGCCAACAGTTCATATTCTAAAAAATTTAATAAAATGCGGGTATGTTCAATAGCAGCCATCCCATTTTCTATCCATTCCTTTTCGGTAAATCTGGTGTGACTACGAGCCAACATCAGGTTCTTTTGCCGTGTAATATGAGGTAGCAAAGTCAGGTTACCATTTTCATTGGCCTTTTGTTCAGCCCGGTTATAAAATGCTATGGCCGGTGCAATGTGATTGCGCCTAAACAGGAATTCGAACCGGCCTATCATTTTTTGAATCAGTAAAGCCTCATCACTATTGGTATACATTTCCATTAAGCTGTCAAGCAATTTTTCAAACAAATAATTTTTTGCAACCGATAACTGCTTTACAAAATCATGACCGGCAAACTGTTTTTTGATTTTCTCTTCGTCGTACGACTTTTGTTCGTCGATAGCATCAAACAATAACATGTAAGCACTATTTCGGCTTTCAGAATACTTTGCAGCGTATTGTTTAAAGTATTTCCTTTCCTGTCCGTTCATGGATTTGATCAATTGGAAAAGGTCGGGGGATGGAGTTTTCATTTGGAATTGCTTTGGGCCATTATCCTAGATTCTGGCCTTTCAGTTTTCTAAATTATGAAATTATTGCCGGCTTGAATTCTCCGTTAGGGCAATTTCCGCTTTCAAGGTGCCTGATCTCGTTTAATTACAATAAAAAAGTCCGCCTTGGTGCGGACTTTTTTATTTATAGTTGTATCTGTTTATTTTGTAACAACAATTTCCTTTACCGTTTTCTTCTCTCCCTGTTTAAGTTCTACAAAGTAAACCCCGCTGGCAAACTCGGAAAGATTGATAGAAGTTTTAAGAGCTGATAATTGCTTAACCATTGACACTTCTCCCAAAACATTTTTGATGCTCAGGAATGTTTCACCATTCAACGCGCTTAACTGAACTGTAATATCCGTTTTAGCGGGATTAGGATATACATTAAACTGTATTTCCTCTACCAGTTGGCTTATTCCGGTTACCTGGTTTACTACAACAGTATCTGCCTGTGTACAGCCATTAGCATCTGTTACAGTAACTATATAGGTACCCGCAGCAAGATTAACTATGGTAGTAAGTGCCTGACCGTTTGACCACTGCACTGAATACGGTGCAACGCCTCCGCTGATATTG
>JAQBNQ010000250.1 GCA_028288545.1 Bacteroidota bacterium | reverse complement strand
GCCTTGTCCACGCAACTGAGCCGCAATTTTTTCGGCCTCGGCGCTGATCTTTATGGCATTTCCTTCTGCCTCGGCAGCTTTTGTTTTTGTGATAAGCAGGGCCTGTCCTTCGTTTTCGGCGGCGGCTTTAAGGTTGTTGGAGGCCACTACGCGGCTCATGGATTTCATGATCTCGTCATCGAAGGTTATATCGTTTAACTGAAGATCCTGCAGGTGGTATCCCCATTCTTCCAATTGCTTATCTAACTGGGCCTTTACATATTCTATAATTTCCCTTCTAAGCAATAATATTTCGGATTGTTTTTTGGTGGCCACAAACGAGCGGATAGAGCCCTCGATGGTACGGGTTAAAGCCTGCATTAAACTGGCTTCATTAATAAACTTGAATGCTACGTTATTCAAAGTGTATTCCTCCTGGTTAAGTACAGAGAAAAGCAGCATGGATTTGAAGTAAACGTTGGCCTGGTCAACCGTTATGGCCTGAAATTCCAGCTCCACCGAGCGGTTTTGGATGGAAATTGTTTTGGCTACGGCTTCAACAAAAGGGATACGGAAGTTGAGGCCTGGAAACATGATGCGGCCGTATTTACCAAAGGTAGTGATGATAACTACGTTACCTTGCTGAACTACTACCACCGTGCTGATGATGGAAAAGAAAACAAGGGCACCTAGAACGATAAAGATAATATTGAGTGGGCTCATAAATCAATTTTAGAATGCGAAGATACACCTGAATACCAGATTGATATTTAAAAGCGGATAAATATTTTTAGCCCCTATCCCGATAGCTAACGGGACCGAGGGCGACTTTAACTACAGATCGCTCCATCGCTGCGGGCTTTCATCACCAGGTGTAAAAACCGCTTTGGGCAAGAACTTTTTCTTGCGAAAATTCTGCTTAAAAAATATTTAAGAACCTTCACAATTTTTGACTGTGTTATACGACTATGATGCATAAAGGGTATTACTTTTGTAACGGACTATTTAAAAAAATTACACCTTCCTGCCTTATGTTTTATTCAAAATTCCTCCCCAAAGCGGCGGTGGCCGTGGTTTTTGTATTTGGCTTATTGTGCTTTAGCAAAATCAATGCACAGGTTAATGTTTCGAACGTTGATATAGTAAGAGACAAGTGGGGAGTACCGCACATATTTGGTAAAACGGATGCGGAGACCTCCTACGGGTTGGCATGGGCCACTTGCGAGGATGACTTTAAAACGGTGCAGCGTATATTGCTGGCTGTAAAGGGAAGGCTGGGCGAGGTAGATGGTAAAGGAGGTGCCATATTGGATTTTCTTTCTTTTATATCGGGCGCCGACCCGGTTGTTGATGCCGCTTACGACACGGTTTTTACCCCACAGTATAAAAAGGTACTGGATGGTTATGTAGAAGGACTGAACGCTTATGCCAAGGCTAACCCGAATGAAGTTTTAAGAAAAGGTTTGTTTCCGATAACAGGAAAAGATGTGGTGAAGGAGTTTGTACTAACGCAAATGCTTTTAACCAGTACTTACCTGGACGTACAGAAAATATTTTTGGGTACCATTAAAAATTACGAGCAGAATTACCCGCAGGGCTCTAACGCATTTGCTTTTAATCGCAGCCGCACTACCGATGGAAAAACGTACCTGGCAGTTAACTCGCACCAACCTTTAGAAGGTATGTTTAGCTGGTACGAGGCACATATTTGCAGCGAAGAAGGTCTGAACATAATGGGCGCAACGTTTGCCGGTGGCGTTAATATTTTTGTAGGCACCACGCCAAACCTTGGCTGGGCCTGTACTTTGAACCACCCGGATATGGATGACGTGTATAAGCTGGAGATGAATCCGAAAAGCCATTTGGAATATAAGTTTGACGGGCATTGGGAGAAACTGGCGGTTAGGAAAAAAACGATTAAAGTAAAACTGGGGCCTTTTAGGATACCTATTACTAAAACATTTTACTGGAGCAAATACGGCACTACTATTAGCAACAAGGAGGGTTTCTACTCTATCAGGTTCCCTGCAAATATGGATATACGCAGCCCTGAACAGTTGTACAGGATGAACAAGGCAAAGAGCTTTGCCGAGTGGCGCAACGTAATGCGCATGGGTGCAATACCGGGAATGAATTTTGTTTACGCCGACAGGCAGGATAATATTTTTTATGCCAGTCCCGCCGAATTACCTTACCGGGACCCTGCCTATAACTGGTTGAAAGTTGTGCCGGGTAATACTTCAAAAACCCTGTGGCCGCCGTATTTTCATCCTTTTGATTCGACACCACAGGTGCTAAATCCTAAATGCGGGTATTTGGTAAACACCAACAATTCTGCTTTTGATATTACAGGCCCCGGCGACAATGCGGACCCAAAAAAATATGACCGCACTTATGGTTACGGTCTGGAAAAAAACAATCGCAGTATAATGGCGCATTGGCTGATAGCCCAACAACCTAAATTGAGTTACGAAGATTTTAAACGCATAAAGTTTAACCGCACGTTTAACGATAGCATTTATGATTACGGTTTGGATAATGCCCTTGTGCTGTTTAACCTGAGCCCGGTTAAATATCCGGACCTGGCCGATGCGCTGGAAGTGATACGCAGTTGGAACCACCAAACCGATGTAAATAATAAAGAAGCGGCGCTGGTAACCTTTACCTTATATCATATTATAGATAAAATAACTGCACGGGGTACCAATTACGAGAACAATACTTTTACCGAAAAGGAATACGCCGAAGCTTTAAGAGCGGGTAAAAAACATATGCTAAAGTATTTTGGCGCACTAAGAGTGCCACTGGGCGATGTACAAAAACACGCCCGCGGAACTGTAGAAATACCGGTGGGTGGAATGCCTGAAGTACGGGCTGCCACTATTACACAGCCTTACAGGAACGGAATGAGAAGGACTTTTGTTGGCGATTCCTATATACAACTTGTAAGATACTCGAAGGATACCCTGGAGATTGAATCCATTAATGCTTTTGGCGCTTCGGCAAAGCCTTACAGTCCGCATTATACCGACCAGATGCAATTGTTTGCCGCGCAGAAGTTGAAACCAATGACGCTTGACAAGGCTACTATTTACCGTGATGCGGAGAGCGTTTATCATCCGGTAAGGCATTCGAATAAAAAAGATTCGGGTTTGCTATCGTCGGTGGATGGGAAATAAGTTTGGGACAAAAAAAACCCAAACAGTAAACTGTTTGGGTGAAGCGCTGAACAGACCCCCGGTATGTCAACGCTTACTAAAAGCTGGATATATTGTTGTAAACCTTAAGGCCTGATACTTAGTTAATGTTGCGGCTAAAATATAAAATTGTTAGCTTTTAAGTATATTTTTTTCGCTTTTAATGTTATTAACAGGAGCAGGGGTCCGCTACTTTGGCCCTGCTGAAATATTGAGGGGCCTTAGCGGGAAAATCCATATTTTTCAGCAGATGAAAAGGCCTTTTTTGACTCTTCTTTTTATTTTGCCACTATGGCTTTTTCCGCAGGATAGCAGCAAAAACATCATGCAAATACTGGAGGTAACGCCGGGCTATTATCATGCCTTTGCTATTACCAAAACGCCTGATACCATTATGGGCGATGTGACTATTGGTGAAATGCAGAGTTCGGTAGATGT
>JAQBNQ010000239.1 GCA_028288545.1 Bacteroidota bacterium | reverse complement strand
GGAACACCACATTTAACGGACTTTCAGTTGGCAATCTACCACCTGCAACTTATGTGGCTAACCCGACAGACGCCAATGGATGTTCTTCGCTGTTACAATATCGCGTTACTATAGCTAGTTTACCTTGTGGATATACTCTTGCAACCAGCAACACCAACGTAAGTTGTTTTGGTGGTAGCAATGGTTCGGTTACATTAACTGTTACCGGAAGTGTTGGAGCAGTTACCATCACATGGGTTAACGCAGCTAACAATTCACCTGTGGGAAGTGGTGCAACAGTTAACGGATTACCGGCAGGAACTTATAACTACAATTACCAGGATAACAACCAGAATTTTACCGGTAGTGTTATCGTATCTCAGCCGGGTTCGGCTATGGGAATACACATGGTAACTACGGATGTTTCGTGTGGTGGTAACGCCAACGGACAGGCTGTTGTATCGGTAGATTCAGGCGGAGTTTCGCCATTTACTTATACGTGGAATCCTGCACAGCCTAATAATCCTGTGGCTTCAAATCTTGGGCAAGGACCTATAAGCGTTGTAGTAACTGACGCTAACGGATGTACTGCTACCACGTCGGGCAACATAAGCGCTCCACCAATTTTGCAGGTAACTTTTGCAACTACTAACAATGCTTGTAGCAGTTATAATAACGGAAGTGCCACTGCCAATCCAACCGGTGGAACTTCGCCATATACTTATAACTGGAGCAACATTTCTTCGGCTCAAACAGATTTGAGTTTGGGTGCCGGCACGTACATTGTAACCGTTACGGATAGCCGGAACTGTACAGTAACCGGCAGTACCTCCATAACAACTGCCGCTCCGCTGGTGCACTCTGCTGTTCAAACCAATGTTTTGTGCAAGGGTGATGCCACCGGTTCAATTACGCTCAACACATCCGGTGGTAATGGTCCGTACACTTATGCATGGAGCAGTGATTCACTAGGAAACGTAAATGCATCTCTTACAGGTCCAAGCATTTCATCATTGCTGGCAGGTGTTTATCTTGTTACCGCTACAGACGGTAACGGCTGTACCTATCGCGATAGCTTTAATATTCTTGAACCGCTTTTAGCGTTTACTGCAACATCTGCCCACACTGATGTAACATGTTTTGGGGCAAATGACGGAACTGTTACAATTACCGCTAACGGAGGAACAGGAGCCTATACTTACACGTGGAATCCCAACGTAAGCACTACCAATTCTGCTACCGGGCTTTCGGCCAACACTTACCTGGTTACCGCGGCCGATGCTAACAGTTGTTCAGCCAGTTTTTCTGAAACTGTTACTGCACCGGGGCCTCAAAGCCTGGCCTTGGCCGATAGCAGTAATACCTGTTTCGGACAGTCGAACGGTTATGCTGCGGCAACGTTTGTAAATGCGACAGGAACTGTAAACTATGTGTGGAGCAATACACAGCAAACCCAAATTATCAATAACCTGGCAGCAGGTACTTATATTGTTACAGCCACCGATGCCAACAGTTGTGTACTGGTTGATAGCGTTACTATAACACAACCTGCAGCGCTTACTATGCCTGTTGCAGTAACTGATGCCACCTGCTTTGGTGCCAATGGTTCCGTAACAGCCAACCCGGTGGGTGGTGTACAACCATTTACCTATGCATGGAGTGGTACTTCGGCGACAACACAAACTGTTGCCTTACCTTTTGGCAGTTACACTGTAACAGCCAGCGATGCTACACAGTGTGGACAAACAGCAGCATTTTCTATTGCTCAGCCAACAGCTATTGATGTTCAAGTTGCGCAAACCAACATTCTTTGTAACGGCGCAGCCACTGGTTCGATAACACTTACCGTAAGCGGTGGAACGGGGACCTATACATACACCTGGGCACCCAATGTTAGCAGTACTAACACGGCCACGGGCTTAACAGCAGGACCTTATAACATACAGGTTATGGATGCCGCAAACTGCACGGTTGATACGATTGTTACTTTAACCCAACCCGCAGCACTTACAGCAACTGCATTGCCAACTGCTGTATTATGTTTCGGCCAAAGCAACGGCAGCATTGACATTACTGCCAGTGGCGGAACTTCGCCATATAGCTATACGATTACAGACGGTACAAACCCCCTAACCAATACAACCGGACAGTTTAGTGGCCTTGCTGCAAACACTTATGCAATAACGGTAACCGACCAGAACCAATGCACATACAGTACATCGGCCACTGTAACGCAGCCGCTGCAATTTACTGATGTTATTGCAAGGGTCAATCCAACCTGTTATAAGTACACCAACGGGCAAGTGGTTGTTGTTGCCACCGGCGGAACACCAACCTATAACTACAGTTTCTCGAATGGAACGGTTAACACCACCGGAACTTTAAACAACCTTGCGGCGGGAACTTATACTGTTACCGTAATCGTTTTGAATAACTGTACTATCAGCGACACAACCACACTTACGCAGCCTGATTCGGTGATCATTAATGTTACCCCTACACCGGTTGAAGTAAAACTGGGAGTGCCACTTCAGTTAAATACAACTACCAACCAGGCAGGAAACGTTACTTATAACTGGAGTCCTGATTTTGGACTGAGTTGCTATAACTGCCCTGACCCAGTGTTTAACGGCGTTTACTCGCAAACCTATAAGGTAACTACAACAACACAAGACGGATGTGTAGGCTCGACAGAATTTGTGGTAACGGTTATACCTAACTATGACATATTTATACCGAATGTGTTTACACCGAACAACGATGGCAACAACGACTTTTGGCAGATGTTTGGCAACCTTACTGCTGTTAAACAAGTAGACGTTGCCGTTTACAACCGCATAGGCGAAAAAGTATTTGAAAGCAACGACATCAACTTTAAATGGGATGGTACTTATAAAGGTACTCCTGCGCCTGAAGGTGTTTATGTTTATACCGGCAAATTTGTTTGGTTAAACAACCATTCGGACAATGGCTTTAAAGGAACAATTACCCTATTGAGGTAAAAACGAAATACAAGTTTTAAAAGAAGACCTGCCTGTAATGGCGGGTCTTTTTATTTTAGCCTTCTGAAATAATTTTGAGAAGTGAGATACATCTTTAAAAAACAACTGATAGTAATTGTAGCTATGATGTTGTGCAGCGTTTTATCTGCCCAGCACTACACACCTTTTCTACTCAATAATTCCAAGTGGGTGGTGCAGGTAGATTCGCCGTGTTGCCAAAATGCCTGTGGGCCTTATAACATTGTAACCTACTATTACTACCAGCCAACTACCGATACTCAAATAAACAACCTTACTTACAAAACGTTGCTACGGCGCTACGACAACTTTTATTTTGGTTGCACCGGTGGCTCTTATTCAGTTGCAGGAGGACCCTATAGTTTGTATGGTTATTTAAGAGAGGATACACTGGCGAAAAAAATTTATTTCTTGTATCCGACTTCCGCCTCCGATAGCCTGCTCTATAATTTTAACCTGGGACTTAACGACACCGTTAATGACTACCGGTATGGAAAAATGTTTGTTGACCTGATAGATTCTTTTACTTCAAATGGAATAGGGCACCGGAGATTGCGTTTCCATGGCCCCGATTTTAATTATGGTTTATGGATTGAAGGCTTGGGCAGCACGGTAGGTTTATTTAACCCTTTTAACCAACCGCTTAACCGCATTAACCTTAACTGTTTTAGCACGAGCGGACAAACTATTTATCCTGCTTATAACGATAGTGTTTGCCAGGATTTTCCGCTGCTACTTTCTGTAAATGAAATTGAGGAGTCCTCTCAGCTAAGTTTACATCCAAATCCAGTGAGTAGCATATGTACTTTGCAATTAAATACTCCTTCGATCTGCAGTGGGCTAATTACGGATGTTACCGGGCGGGAAGTAATGCCGCTCTTTAATAAGCAACTGCTCTCTACATTTAGTTTTGATGTAAGCGTTTTGCCGGGTGGCTTATATTTTTTGGAGTTGGTTGACTCAAAGGGACAGGTAACGGTTAGCAAGTTGGTAAAAGAATAATTTCCCAGGCTATTGGGATACTGAAAAAAGTTGGGACTCGCGGCTGTGGCTGTGGTTCGATTTTCAGCGCTCCGCCAGGAGCCGTCTGTTTATAGGTTTCTCAAGGCGGCCCCGATGGGGCGCTAATTATTATCCTTACGTTTTCTATAAACAGGCGGTTCCTACGGAACGCAGGCCTTAGCAAATTTTGAAATCTGCCAACAACCAGGTTAAACCCCGCTATTTTGTTCATTACTCCTTAGCTTTCGACATTGACCCTATTATTGAAATATCAGCAGCAACATAACTCTCCCCTTAATATGTAAATGCTAATTCAGCCGTCGACTTTTTTTGCGTTACCCAACTCAAAATAAAATATAACCTGCCTGTATCATGTAAAGCATTAACCTCAAAATATCTTGAAAAGTGTAGCTCTACTTGGATTTAAAATCTCCTGCCTGTACGTAAGTCAACTTATCGGGTTGAATGAATTTCTTCATGGCTGCATTGATCTGCGCAACGGTTAAGCCTTCTACCTTTTTATCCAAAGCTTCATCCCATTGCATGGTTCGGTTTAGGAAAAGATTGTTAGCCAGTTTATACACCAGTTGGTTATCCTGGGAACGGCCTACTTCTTTGCTTTGAAGGTATCCTGATTTGGCATCTTTCAGTTCTGCTTCAGTATAACCATCCTTTAATACCTTGGCTATTTCATCTTTGTATGAAGCCACCAATTTTTCAGCATTATCTGGATTGTAAATGGCGTAAGAACCAAATCCGCCGGACTGCTCCAACTGTCCACCGTAAAGCCAGCTACCTACACCATAGCTTAAACCTTCCTTTTCGCGAATGCGGGTTGCAAGGCGCGAGTTGAGGAATCCACCACCCAACATAAAGTTACCCATTACAAGGGCAGCATAATCAGGGTCGTTGTCCTGCAGTTTAAGATTTTGGCCGGCAACAAAAGTTGCGTTCTTTTTATCGGGCGTCAATATTCTTTCTGTTTTTGCCGCAATATCAAAGTAAGTATCAGGTGCGTGTTCGTAGGCCTGTGTTGATTTCCAGTTAGCCAGCATTGGTTTTAATTCGCCCAATGTAGTCGCTTCGTCAAAATCGCCAATTACGGCTACAGTAGCGCTTACGCTGTTGTAGTAATCGGTGTAAAATTGTTTTACGTCCTGCACTTTAATACCTTTTATAGCTTCCGCCTGGTCATCGTAGCTCATAGTGTATTTAAAGTGCCCCTTAGGGTATGATGAACTAACGCGGTTGAAAGTATTAAATGCAAGTGCCTGTGGATCGCTGCGCTGTTGTTCGATGTTGGCTAACTCTTCATCCTTCAGTTTGTCAAATTCTGAAGAAGGGAAAGTTGGTTCGCGAAGTATTTCGGTCAACAACTTTAAAGTGTTGTTCAGGTTTTCTTTAATCGTGGTTACGTGTATGGTAACCTGTTGGCCCGAACCATTGATACTTACTTCGGCCTTCAGTTTATCAAAAGCATCATTTATCTGCTGTTCGGTTTTATTTTTTGTGCCTTTCCTCAGCATATCTGCAGTAAGTTGGGGAATCACAGATTTATTTTCGAGGCTTTTTTCGGTGCCTACACGTAAAGTGATGTTCACATTTACACTATTGCCACGGGTCGATTTTGACAGGAACGCATATTGTGCTCCACCGTCAAGTTTTCCCTTTTTAGTGCGGGCCTCAATGTTAGTCGGAGACGGGTCAAATTTTTCTGCATCGGCAAGGGCCTTTCTGCCTTTGTAGTCCTTTACAATGCTGGCCAGGTCAGGATTTGCAGGGATTTCTGCCCTAACTGGCTTGGCTTCGGGATAAAAGTATCCAACCGTACGATTACTTGGTTTGAAATAGGCTTGTGCTACACGGTTTACATCTTCCAGTGTAATCTTTTCTACTCTATCGCGGGTGATAAAAAACATTCTCCAATCACCAAGAGCAATAAACTCGCTTAGTGTTAAACCAAGATTTGCAGAGTTGTTAAGCAACAGATCCTGTTCCTTTATTATCGCATTTTTGGCGCGTTCCAATTCTTCAGCGGTAATAGGATTAGCGGCCATGCTATCCAACACATTCATCATCGCATTATGGGCATCTTTCAATGACTTATCCTTTAGCACACTTGCCGAAAAATATACAAAGCCGGGGTCTTTTAATTCGAGCGCGTAACCATATTGATTACTTGCCTTTTTAGCTTCTACAAGCGCCTTATATAAGCGGCCTGAAGGTTCGTTGGTCAATGCTTCAACCAATACCTCTACGGCAGCATAATCGGGGCTAATGCCCGAAGGAATGTGATAACCACAACTTACAACCTGTACATCTCCTACCCTTCTCAACTCTACCGAACGTTCGCCATCCTGTGTAGGCTCCATAGTATAAGGTTCTTCAATCTTGCGGCTTGGTTTTGGGATTGAGCCAAAATACTGATTTACCAGTTCAAGCACTTTTGCTTCGTCAATCTTTCCGGCAACGGTAAGCACTGCATTATCGGGCTGATAATATTTTTTGTAAAACACCTTGAGGTTATTAGCAGGAACTTTTTCGATATCTTCTTTAGAACCAATAGTTGCCTTACCGTAATTGTGCCACAAATAAGCGGTTGACATTACCCGCTCGTACAAAACTCCTTCAGGATAGTTTTCACCTGCTTCAAATTCGTTACGCACCACGCTGAATTCGGTTTCCAGATCCTTTTGTGCAATGAAGGAATTAACCATTCTGTCGGATTCCATATCCAGAGCCCACTTCAGGTTTTCATCTGTAGCATTGAAGGATTCAAAGTAATTGGTGCGGTCAAAATCGGTTGAGCCGTTAGGACTTGCACCGTGCGATGTAAGTTCCTGTGGAATATTTGTGTGTTTGGTTGAGCCTTTAAAAACCATATGCTCCAACAAGTGAGCCATACCGGTTTCGCCATAGCCCTCCATACGCGAGCCTACCAGGTAGGTAATATTCACCGTCATCGTGGCTTTTGAAGGGTCAGGGAATAAGAGGACACGAAGACCGTTCGCAAGCTTGTACTCGGTTATACCTTCAACGGTGGTCACCTTTTCGGGGGTTGCGGGCTTTTGAGCATCGGCACTGTTAAGACTGAGCGCCAGCACAGCCGAGCAACAGGTAATTAATTTCAGAAGTTTCATAGTGTAAGTTTTTGATACTAATAAAGACAAGGTAAAAAATATATTTAGCCCCTCCTAAATCCCTGCCTGTCGGCAGACAGGCTCCCCAAAAGGGAGGACTTAAATACGGACCGTATTCAAAACCACCTGACGGGTCAAGAACGGCTTAAACTTATATACAATTCTACTCTTTATAGTAATAACAGGGGGTTAAAGAAATGTTAAACCTCTTGTAAAACCGCGTCAAGGGTATGAACCACTTGACGGGTCAAAACCGTTACAAGTCTTTGGCAAGGCGAAGACCCAGGGTAAACATTCTATATTCGGAATAAGGGTAGTTTCGGTAGGCAATGCGGCTTTCAACATCAAAACAAAACCAGGAACCACCGCGCAAAACGTGCCAGTTACCATCCCTGGGTCCTTGAGGATTGTCAGAGGGACTGATGGTATAATATCTTTCATCGTACCAATCACTGCACCATTCTGCCACATTGCCTGTCATATCATAAATGGCAAGTTCGTTGGGCATTTTAGTGCCAACGGGATGCGTTTTTTTGCTGCTGTTGCGGTTAGTCCAACCTACATCATCTATCGTATTGCTGCCGCTGTATTCATTTCCACTTGATTCATTCCCTCCACGGGCTGCATATTCCCATTCAGCTTCGGTGGGCAGCCTGTAATGTTGGCCGGCTGCTTCATTCAATTTGCTGATAAACTTTATCGCATCGACCCAACTAATATTATCAACGGGGCATAAGGGGCAATCCTTAAAGTAGCTTGGATTTTTACCCATTACCGCCACCCATTGTTGCTGTGTAACTTCGTATTTGCTGATGTAAAAACTTTTGAGGCTAACCTCATGTATTGGTTTTTCGTCGGCATTGCCTTTATCGCTGCCCATTTTAAATTTGCCGGCGCTCACTAACATCATGTTCCCCGCAATAGTATTGAAACACTCTTCCTGGTTAGAGGGACAAAATGAGGTGAAGAGAAATGCAGTGGAGATAAAAAGTAAACGGAAAGAGATTTGCTTAAACATGTAGCACCCTTAAACCAGTTTGCTTTTGCTGATGAATCTTGAATAGATGCCCGGCGCAAATCGTTTGATGAGCACCGCCAGTTTTTCCTTCGGACCCGCAATCAGAAGCTCTTCCTTACCGCTAACAATGGAACTGAGCACCTTTTCGGAAACGTAAAGAGGGTCCAGTCCGTTTTCGATCATGTTGTTGTTCTTATTAATAGGAACACCTTCTTTATTTAAAGAATTTTTTGCCACGTTGGTACGAACAAAGCCCGGGCAAACCAACAATACTTTAAGCCCGGCATCATATGTTTCCGCGCGTAGTGTATCGTAAAAACCCATGAGGGCGTGTTTACTGGCAACGTAAGCAGCCTGTTTGGGGGTAGTTATTTTTCCGAGGATGCTGGACACTATTACTATTTGCCCTTGCTTACGGTTAAGCATATGGGGCAACACCGCTTTAGTTAACGCTACACCACCCATAAAATTTACGTCCATTATAATTTTTATAACATCCAGGCTAAGGTCTTTTATTTTAGACCAATGGCTAAGGCCCGCATTGTTTACCAGTATATCAATAACACCAAAACGCGCTATTACCTTTTCGGCAGCTTCTGCCATTTTATTGTACTCCGAAACGTCGAGCGGCAATAACATAATATCGGTATCGGGCAGGTTACAGGCTTGTTTTACACGCTCCAATTCAACCTCCCGCCGGGCAGATAAAATAAGTTTTGCTTTATGTTTTGCAAAGGTATAAGCCATGGCTTCGCCAATACCGGATGAGGCACCGGTTATCCAAACCACTTTATTTTCGAAGTATGACATGAATCAGTTTTGTGTGAAGATAAACAATGTGATATTAAAAGATACAAGAAACGATTTGAGAAAAATTTAGCGAATTGGCGGATGAATAAATAGATGAATTAGACTATCCCTATAGCAAATATTTACTCTTCTTTTTTTCTTGATAAAAAAAGAAGCAAAAAAATCAAGGCCTGTATGACCTTGCCTGAAATTTTCTCAGCCGCCCGCAACAAAACAAACTCGCTGCCTGAGTTGTGATAATATGCGGGATCGCGCGGCTCAAACAGTGTTTTGTTCTTTAGCTCCCCGCGAGAAAATTCACCAACCACTCTAATTGATTTATAAAGTGTTGGTGAATCTATTTGAACTCGTTTATACTTTTATATGAATCAAATAGATTTCTAGCCGGCAATTTCATAAGGGCCACTTACCCGCCAGAATTATATAGTAATGCAATACAAACACTTACAAGCCAAGGTTACGCCTGCGAAGTTAGTGTTGTGTTTTTTTGTGGAGCAAAAATTACAAACTTATTTAAAATGGAGGCCGTAAAACCGGTCAAAATCTTCTCCCTTCCATTTTTTATTCAGTAAAAAATATTCTTTTGTTTTTTCTTTAAGCTGAACATGGGGCCAATAAAATTTAATCTCCTGATAGTATTTTTCGAATGAACCGCTATACAGTAATGCGCAAAAATAATTTTGTAGAATTTCATTAAATATTTCATCCGCCTGATTTATGCCATATTCTTCCTTATACGCCTCATATAAATCAATGCACCTGGTATAATTACCCAATCCTAAAAAGGCCCCACTCTGGTAATAGGTTTTATATAATTGTCCGTTCCTGTGAGTTAAATACCAGGTATTACAGGTATCTATTTCCCGAAGAAGTGCGTTGTAATCAGCAATGTCGTAATAATACTGAACAACCACTCTTGAACATTGCCCCGGAAAAAGTTTGTGAATCGTTAAAGCATAAAATTTAAGGCTGTCATCATCTGCCAGGTTCTGTATAAAATAATTTCCAATGGCCTCATAGTTTTCTTTAACCCGGTAGTTGGCATTAATAAGTTGTTTGCGCGACCTGATACCGTTTTTAAAATCACCAATATCCTGCAACAGTTCGATCTCTGATAAATTTAAGACCTTCCATTCGGGGTAGGTGGTTTTTAACTGTTTAATATAATTGGATGCAGTAGTTTGGGCAAAGACAGTGTCGTTGCAGCTCCTTAACAGGCAATACTCCAGTTTGATAAACGGATGTTCGGAACAGGGTTTGCCGTTGTCTTCAATAAGATATTCCAGTTGCTTATTTGGTACCTGGTCAATTAGAAAGGCGTATTTAAAAAGTGTCCATCGCTCGTAAATATCAAGTGTTTGGATATTCTTAATGCCGGAATAATCTATAACCATCTTTCCATCGATATCGCGGATTATCATATAATTTAGATGAGGCAGATAAACGTAAGCAGATTGGCCCAATTCAATTTTTGCAACGCAAAAAACGGCGTTCTGAATTTTACTATTGGTGTCTGGTGAAAGCAATAAAATGCTATCCAGTTTGTCGTGAATGTATAGATCAATAATGCGATTATCCGCGGGAGAAGCCGTTTTTGAAAACAACCTTATATTATCATTATTTGACGGAGTTGCCTCATTTTTATTATTGGGCGACTTACAGCCCTGGCACATCAGGATACAAGCATAGAATAAAAGTAGTGTAGGTTTAAAATAAATGTTCATAGATCGGACAATAACGGTTTTATGCAATTTCGAATACAATATAATTATAAAGTTTTTGTTTTTGACTTAACGCCGCACCGGGATAAAATATTTGGAATGCCTTATGCGTTAATTAAGCGGCAACCCATATCCACCAGAGGAAAATATCTCCCTAATTACTTTTTATGTTTAAAATGAATTGCCTGGCGGTATTTGTAATGACCTTGTGTGTCTCTTCATGCCAGAAAAGAACGCTTTGCAAAAGTAAAACCACAAACGGGGGTTCTAATTTTATCCGGCTGTACGAAAATACTTACGTTAGCCCAGAATCGTATCGTGATGCAATACAGACGCTGAAAAGTGAGGGGTATACTTGCGATGATAGTGTGGCGGTTTTTGTGCAATAGGAAGAGCCTTCTACTTTTTGGCTTGGCTAAAAAAGTAGAAGGTAGTTGGGTTAAAGTTGCGCGACAACTATTGCAGACTCTACACGCCGTGATTCTACTTTCTTTTGCCTTGATGCAAAATAAAGTAGCAAAGAAAAAATCAAGGCTGCACAGCAATTACTAAAAAAAATCGCCACGCAGGAAATAAACGAACTCGACGCGCTGGTGGTGCTTTTTGTTGGGTAGCTCTCTATTAGTCGTAATAGTTTATTTGGCGTTGGTCTCATACAGTGTTTTTTTCTCTTGGCCAGGCACGAATGCGTTTCTTAACGGAAATTTCTGTGAGGCCGCAACTAAATAAAACCATAATTAAAATACAAAATCCAGAAGGAGTTAATTTTCAGGCTTTCTTCCATTTGATGGTGCAGCCAATTGATTTTGTGAAATCGGGGCTTACGGGTTTTCCGGAGATGAGGGCGTTTACTGCGTTCTCTGCGTATTTTTCTTTTACGGATTTTTCGTCGCCGTTATCGTCGATGGCGCCAATGTATTTTACTATGAAGGTTCCACCTGTGTTTTGCAGGATATATACCTGTGGGGTACGGCTGGCGCCAAATGCGCGGGCCGTTTCCTGGGTTTCGTCATACAGATAGGGGAAGGTGAATTTTTTCTCCTTCATTCGTTTTTGCATATTCTCGTACGTGTCCTGGGGTTCTCTTTTCGGGTCGTTACTGTTAATGGCTAAAACGGGGTAGCCCAAAGATTTATATTTTTTATCGAGGGCAATTAGCCGGTTCTCATACTTTTTTGAAACCGGGCAATGATTGCAGGTAAACACAAGGATAATTCCTTTGGCATCTTTATGATCGCCCAGGCTCAACATTTTTCCATCAATGTTTTTCAACTTAAAATTGGCAACCGCGCTACCAACTTTGTAGCCCGCTTCGTTCTTAAAGGATGCAAGTAATAGAAGTGAAAGAAAGAGGGGGATAAGCTTTTTCATTTTAGCTGGTTTTAGTATGAGTGTGGTTCCGGGTATATTTCAAAAATCAAATTTAAAAAGTCTGTCGGGTTTGCCATTGGTGAAATGTCTGAACTGTGATTTTTGTGATTGGTGTGATTGAGATGAGCTGTCTTAACCGGCGGACAGGTTGCGGGATTACGCGGATTTGAATTTATCGGCTTTG
Organism: Bacteroidota bacterium; assembly: GCA_028288545.1. GTDB lineage: Bacteria > Bacteroidota > Bacteroidia > Chitinophagales > LD1 > Bog-950. Next base: position 317 of record JAQBNQ010000239.1, on the reverse strand, counting down.
CTGGCGTTGCGCTAAAGCAATGTACAGGACGAAGCCGGATTAAATAAAACCGCCGTCATTGCAAAGCGAATATCTAAAAACAAAAGAGGCCACCTGTTACAGGCGGCCTCGACATAATTTTAGTTTTTAAATAACGATCTTCTATTGAATGGCAATCCAATCTAACTGAAGGTTTTGTGACCATCCCCCACCTGAGGTGCCATCGACGCGATAAACATTTACCTGTACTGAAGTGGTTGTAACATTGGTAGTGCTTATAGCAAACATGTCAGTAAAGGTGCTCGTATTATGGGCTGTTACAATTACGCTTGTTGGAG
>JAQBNQ010000213.1 GCA_028288545.1 Bacteroidota bacterium | reverse complement strand
TGGGAGCAAAATATGGGAGTTGGATGCGAATACCCGGTCAAGAAGATTTAGATGTTTTAAAAATTAAAAGAATAGAAAGACTATGATACGGTTAATGTACACAGGGCAGGAGCGAATTACACTCAATGATTGCGGCAATTATAGCAGCAAAGAGTTAGCCTTTAGTGTGCCTTCAATAAAACACAGGGTCAGGTATTTATGTAAGTGGTAAGAGAAATCTACCAATAACAGAAACCCGACCCGTGCAAACAGGTCGGGTTTTTTATTGCCTTTTGGCGAAATAGGTTTAGGAGAATAACAAATTAAAAAACAGAAGTCATGATAGCATCAGTAATACACGCAAAACGGTTGATACCAATTATAGCCCTGGCCATAGTATGGTTTGTAAAGGGGGCAGTGGTGATAGCCCATCTCTTATCCTTTCGTGAAATATACGAAATGGAGAGACGGAAACAGAAAGAACTGCACGATGCAGGACTGGACAGACACGGCATTTAGCATGGGAGGCGAAACTAGCAGATTTGTGGAAACCGGGCTAATCGGTTCTTTGTTGAAAGGAAGTCGCGCCTTCACCCAAAATTGAATGTTGTAATTTGATAAAAAAGTAAAAAGAAGGAAAATGAAAAAGTTAAAATTAAGAGGAAAGGATCTGCGTAACATCGGATATCCGGAAGGACCGGTAATAAGCGTAGCTATGAATGTGATGGAGAAAAATTTCAAACATACATCGCTGGAAGATGCGCTGGAGATACTGAAGAAAGTGCTGGCCAATCCTGCTGAATACATCGAGGATGCAGTCCTGTTGCCTATTACTGATTTTTTGATTGAAAAGCCGAAAGTAGAGGAAGGGAATGTTTTCCAATTGAAAGAGGAAGGTGTTGAGTACAGCACGTTTGGCGCAGCACAGATTGAAGAAGGAGCGATTAAGCAAATGCATATTGCTTCAAGACTTCCGGTGTCGGTAGCCGGTGCTTTAATGCCCGATGCTCACCAGGGATATGGATTGCCTATAGGAGGAGTGTTGGCAACTGAAAATGCGGTGATCCCTTACGGGGTTGGTGTGGACATCGGGTGTCGTATGTGCCTGAGTGTTTTTAAAGTTGACGCCATTGAGTTGAAGAACCGTGACAAATTTTTTGAACGTGAACTGAACGCGTACACTTTGTTTGGTGCGGGAAGAGAATTTAAAGAAACCACGGAACACGAAGTTTTGGACCGTAAGGAGTTTGATGAAATATCTTACCTGAAAGGTTTGCAAATGAAGGCGACCAAGCAGTTAGGTACATCCGGTTCCGGTAACCACTTTGTGGAATGGGGTATCGTTGATATTCCATCTAACGAAAACGCATTGAATGCTCCGCCGGGTAAGTATGTGGCCTTGTTGTCGCACTCCGGTTCGCGTGGATTGGGTGCAAGTATTGCAGGGTACTACACCAAAATTGCGATGGAGAAAACGAAGTTGCCTCCCGAAGCAAAACATTTGGCGTGGCTTTCGTTGGACACACAGGAAGGTATGGAATACTGGTTGGCAATGAATTTGGCTGGAGATTATGCTTCGGCTTGTCATCATACTATCCATAAAAAACTGGCAAAGGCATTGGGAGAAAAACCAATTGCCATGGTGGAGAATCACCACAACTTTGCCTGGAAAGAAATATGGCAGGGACGCGAAGTGATAGTGCACCGTAAGGGAGCAACACCGGCGGGTAAAGACGTGCTGGGTATTATACCGGGTTCTATGACTGCACCAGGGTTTATTGTAAAAGGTAAAGGTGACATTTCATCTATTAATTCCGCATCGCATGGTGCAGGAAGAAAGATGAGCCGTACTAAAGCCTTGCAAAACATTACGCATGAAGCCCTGAAGAATGAATTGAGAACGCATGGAGTGAAGTTGATTGGTGGAGGTTTGGATGAGGCTCCGTTTGCTTACAAGGATATTCACTCAGTGATGAGTGCGCAACAAGACCTGGTGGAAGTAGTAGGTTCGTTCTATCCGCGGATTGTGAAAATGGATGGATGACGGCTGTTAATGTCTCCCGCTGGCGGGAGAAGTTTGATTTGGCTACGAAGTAGCAAAAATCAATAAGAGGGTGGAGGGCTCCATAAATTATGTCGACGATTATTGGCATAGTGCTCTCCACCTCCGTCCCGCATTGATCGCGATGAATCACGATTTATGCGGGACACCTCCGCCAGCGGAGGACAATTTAAAACGAATGAATTTAGTAATTAAAAAACACAAAAGATCATGAGCATTAAATACAGAGAGATTTTTGCTAAACGTGATTTCACATACACGCTGGATAGCAATTATATTGATGTGAGCAGGTTTTATTACAAGCTCTGCAACAATCTTGCTATTGAGCATTGGATTTGGGAACTGGATGGTGATAAAGCAGCTGAGTTTCTGAAAGAACATTATAAGGAGCAGGTTCAAAAAGGTTTGTTTGATAAAGTGTTTGATCACAAAAGCAAAAAATATGAGCCTTGTCATAGTATGTTGATTTTAGACAACGAAAGGGTGTTGTATTTCTATAACAACGGTTGCGGAATTTTGACACAGGATGCTGATGAAGCATTTGTTGCTGAAGTGACCGGCTTGTTGCGTAAGTTTAAAAGAAGGGCAAAAAGCAAAAAGTTTGAGATGAACCTGATAGTGATGAACGGGCAAAGCCTGGAAACAAGCAGCGTTGACATCAATAAAACAAAGCTGGATGTTGCTCATAACTATGAAGATGACTTTGCTGAAGTTGACAAGCTAATAACCAAAAGGCTGAACACGATGGATGATAAAGGGATCGTTTTGCTTTACGGAGTACCCGGCACTGGCAAAACAACGTATCTGCGGTACCTGATCGGAAAGATCAAGAAGAAAATCCTTTTTGTTCCGAATAATGTGGCTGCAAATATTACAGACCCTAACTTCATCAACCTGCTGATTGACAATCCTAACTCGGTGCTCATCATTGAAGATGCTGAGCAGGTGATACAGGATAGAAATGAATCAGGCAACTCGGCGGTTTCAAACTTGCTCAACATAAGCGATGGATTGCTGGCAGACTGCCTCAACATTCAGATCGTGTGCACTTTCAATACTACACTTGGCAATATTGATAAAGCCCTGTTGCGTAAAGGAAGGTTGATAGCAAGATATGAGTTTGATAAGCTGAGTCAACAGAAGGCGCAACGACTTTCAAATCATCTTGGTTTCAATACTGAGATAACCTGTCCAATGAGCGTAAGTGAAATTTATAATCAAAAAGAAAAAACGTTTGAAAAAGCAAAAAAAAGAATTGGTTTCGCGTTAGTGGCTTAGGATTATCCTCCTTGTCACTAACTGCAAGCCACAGATTAGTTGACAATTAAAAATGGAGGGTATATGATAACGCCAATAATATTAGGGCTGGCTTTGGCCCTGATGCAAATAGCTGAAAAGATAAAAGCAGATAAAACAAATCCGCAAATTCCGTGGGAGGCCGTAAAAACAGAGGCGCCTAAGCCAAATGGAATTTCGGGATAGCAACACAAAAACGGCCTGGGTAACAACGGGCTGTTTTTTATTTTTATACTATAAGGATAAGTGGAACCCTCAAAGGCCGAAATCCCGGGCAATACAAAACGGCTTATAGCAACTAAACGTGCCCGTTGTTCAACAGGTTCTACGGCTTGTTACATAGAAGCAATTTTGTGCACTTTTTTATGTGCTTATAGCGTAAAACTATGTATGACTATAAGCGCTATACTATTCTTTATCTGGGCCCGCAAAAAGGGCTATTCGAACAAGGAAATTATTTCAATGATGAAGGAAAAGGTGCGGACCTTTAGTTTTAAGCGAACCAAAATTGTTTCGCCTGCCTGATTCGGGTATATACCTGCTTTCCG
>JAQBNQ010000208.1 GCA_028288545.1 Bacteroidota bacterium | reverse complement strand
TCAAGCTGTTGTATTTTAAAGTCTGCCTTTATACCGTCCGACTCTGTATGAAATCCTTTTTTACCAGGTACAAAGAACCAACTTCCGCTTGTATTTATATCATTGGTGGTAACAGTATACGTACCGTTTTTTTGAAATGAAAAGGTGGCGTTTTTAATAAGTTGGTCGGCAATACCTTGTCTTTGTTCTGCTGTAAAAAGTCCGGGCTTTTCATCAAAAGTTATTTTCTCAACCTTCCATGTTTTGCAAATAAGCTTTTCAGGACTATTGCTGGAACTTAGCAGGAACAACCCCACGCAAAGTAGCAATATGTGTTTCGAAACCATCGTGCACAACGATCTATAAGTGAATAACTTCACCAAACGCAGCAGCTGCGGCTTCCATAATTGCCTCGCTCATTGTTGGATGTGGGTGGATGGATTTAATTATTTCATGACCAGTTGTTTCTAATTTACGTGCTACAACTACTTCCGCTACAAGTTCGGTAACATTCGCGCCAACCATATGGCAGCCGAGCCACTCGCCGTATTTGGCATCAAAAATCACTTTTACAAACCCATCTTTAGCGCCTGCGGCACTGGCTTTGCCCGAGGCAGAAAACGGGAACTTACCAATTTTCAATTGATAACCTTTTGCTTTTGCCTCCTCCTCTGTATAACCAACCGAAGCTACTTCTGGCGAGCAATAAGTACATGAGGGTATATTATTATAATCAATCGGCTCTGGATTTTTACCGGCAATTTTTTCAACGCAGGTAATGCCTTCGGCAGAAGCAACATGTGCCAGTGCAGGGCCTTTTACTATATCTCCAATCGCATAAACCCCTGCAACATTGGTTTTATAAAAATCATCAACAAGCACAAACCCCTTTTCAGTTTTCACCCCAATATCCTCCAGTCCAATCCCTTCAATGTTAGTGCTTATACCTACTGCCGAAAGAACAACGTCGCATTCAATTTTCTCAATTTTGCCATCCTTCGACTTTGCCGTAACCACGCTCTTTTTTCCACTTGTATCAACGCTCTCAACCGAGGTTCCCGTAAGTATTGTAAGGCCTTTCTTTTTAAATAATTTTTCCATCTCTTTCGAAACGTCCTTGTCTTCGCGGGGTAATATATTTTCTAGAAACTCAACCACTGTTACCTTGGTACCAAGCGTTGCATAAAAATACGCGAACTCCATTCCAATGGCTCCGCTACCCATTACCACCATACTCTCTGGCAATTGCGGCAAGGTCATTGCTTCGCGATAGCCAATAATTTTCTTTCCATCTAATTTAATATTTGGCAATTCCCTGCTTCGTGCTCCGGTTGCCAGGATTATGTGCTTTGCATCATGATCAGCCTTTTTACCTGTACCATCTGTGACTTCTACCTTATTGCCCTTTTTCAGTTTACCTGAACCGGTTAAAACGTCTATCTTATTTTTCTTCATCAAAAACTGAACACCCTTACTCATGCCATCAGCTACCCCCCGGCTGCGCTTTACAATAGCGCCAAAATCCGCTTTGGCATTACCAACGGTAATACCATAATCAGCCGCATGATTGAGATACTCAAATACATTGGCAGATTTAAGCAAAGCTTTTGTAGGTATACATCCCCAGTTTAAGCAAATGCCACCAAGGCTTTCGCGTTCAACAATGGCGGTTTTTAATCCAAGCTGCGAAGCACGAATAGCGGCAACATATCCACCGGGTCCACTACCAATTACAATCAGGTCGTAATTCATAAAGTATTATTTAGCAACAGCAAATAAAGACAAACTATACTAAAGCAAAAAGGAGAGTTTTTAATAGCGCAGGAACGGCAACTATTTAAAGCATTCGCGGAGCGCTTTGCTCATTTTATCAATCAATAAAAATATTTTTTCCTGCTCATCGGCATAAAAACGCGATTCGGCAAAACTATCCAGGGTAGGTATCAGGTCAATTAAAATAGCCATATCTCTTCTTGGTATAGTATCGTGTTTCTTGTATTCGTCACCCAACTGTTTAATCAACAAAATCAGTTCGTTGCCTTGCTCATAATCAATACCATCCAACATTCTCATTTTAACCAGGAATCCGTTTTCTCCAATCGCAAGCTGCTCTATCTTTTGAATAGTCCTCATTTCAAGAAATAAAATTAATTCACATTTGATTTATACACAAACATACTAAAACAGCAGCGGCATCCTTTTAATGGGATGCCGCTGCTTAAAAAAATTAACTAAATATTAGAATTTAGTAAACTTAACTGATTCCTGTTGTTGAGTTTGCTTGTCAGTGATATGAATAACATAAACACCGGCAGCCATTTCGCGTATATCCAGGGTGCTCAAAAGGCCACTTGTAGTATATCTTTTTACTTCTTTACCGGTTAAATCTGTAACCAGTATTTCGGCATCAGTCTTAACGCTCCAAAGAACATTTAGTACATCATTAGAAGGATTAGGGTAAAGTGTTACTTGCTTTCCTCCATCAATACCGGCAATACCGCTGGTAAAGTTTACGGTTGCAGTTTCAGTAACTGAACATCCGTTAGCATCTGTAACAGTAACATTATAGGTACCGTGTGCTAAAGACGGTGCTGTTGCCAAAGTATCGCCATTATCCCAAAGGTAACCATAAGGAGCAGTTCCTGAGGCAGGAGTTACTGTTGCGCTTCCATCAGTAGTAGTTGAAGAAGATGCAGCTGTAGTAGAAACGGTAGCCGTTGGAGTTGCAAATACAGTAATCAAACCAGTGCTAACTAAAGTATCACCACCGTTAGATCCAGACACAGCCAGTGTAACATTATAAGTACCTGCAGTAGAATAAACTACAGTTGGAGAATTAGAACTTGAAGTAGGAGGAGTTCCGCCCTGGAAAGTCCATAAAAAATTAGAAGCACCATTGCTTGAACGATTCAGGAATTGTGCTGTTAAAGGCGAACATCCAATAAGGCTGATTGCATTAAAGTCTGCAACCGGAGCACCACCACATGTAATACCAAAAATGTAGTTACCGAAATGGAAATCACCAGTGCCATTTTCGTAAACCTCGTAATATGAATGCCATGAAGCGTCATTCCATTGCTCCCA
>JAQBNQ010000118.1 GCA_028288545.1 Bacteroidota bacterium | reverse complement strand
GGTTGTTCCATCTACTGTATAATTTCCGCCGGCCGGGCTACCGCCTGAGAGAGTAAATACACCGGTATTACTGCAAAACGAATCAACTGCAATTGTAAGCGCCACTGGCGGTAAAGGCAAAACGGTATAGTTTACAGATGCCGTTGCGCTGCCACTGGCGCCATCTGTAACGGTAACTGTAAAGGTGGAATTTTGATTAATAGTGCTATTAGGTGTTGTGCAGTGTTGGCAACTAAGGCTGTCGCCAGTATATGCCCAGGTATAGGTATAATTTCCTGCGCCGCCGGTTGCTGTTGTGTGGACCGTTACCAGCGTTCCGCTGCAAACCGATTGGTTTGAATCAATTGTAACAATCACAGGATTACTGCCACAAATCGCCGATGGACCATAAGGGTTAATTGGATTTGAATCTGTTTGAGTGCTATCGACTGGTGTTGGTGCCTCGCCGGTATTGTCAAGTCTTACAAAATAATGCAGGTTGGCCGCATCTGCATTGGTTGTTACAGTTACACCTATATTGGCCTCAACTATAATATGCAATTTGTATTGTCCGGGAGCAGCACAGGGAGTGCCACTTACCAGTATACAGCCATTTTCCTGGTTGGCAAATGTGTTATTGGTTTTATTGGTAGCCCAACAAAGCCCACTTGGCAGGTTGCTGATAGTATCAATTTTAAGCGATTGTATAGTTAGTGTCTGGTTAGCAAAGAAAATTGTATTGAAGTTTTTGAATTCGATGGTAGTAGAAGCAGGTACTCCATTAATAAAAGGTGGTAAACTATCCCAAAACGGGTATAAGCCCGGCTGAGAGAAGTTTGCAGGTGTGCATATATTTGGACCCGAATTACCACAGTACTGGGCTGAAATAAAATTGAAAGCTAATAATGTGGTAATACCTACAAGTAGGAGTTTTCTCATTTTCGTTATTTTTTACGCTAATTTAATTGAAGGCAAATAACATAGTACATCCGTGTCAAATTATTTTTCCACAAATAATTAAAACCAACAATAGAAAATGGAAGCGTTGGGGGGCTATAACTTCACAAACCGCTTGCTTAATATGCGGTCATTATCTTTCAAATTCATAAAATACATTCCTGCCGGAATTAAAGACAAATTCAGGATGTTTTTTCCGGTGTTAAGTTTTCCGTGCGTAAAAACCACCCTGCCCATCAGGTCAACAATTTCAACATTCAGCAACTCTTTTTCAGTTTGAATATTTAATTCATCTATAGCAGGGTTGGGAAATATTTTTACTTCTTTATCAAAGTCTACTTCTGAAATTCCCGAGGTAGTATCTACATTGATAATGGTAAGGGTGTAGGCGGTAATGCCGGATTGTGCTCCTCCCGTAATACCGGCCAGGTTAAAATTAGCCTGCTTATTAGGGCCATTAACGGGATTATTGAGTATATGCACCCATACTCCCTGCGTATCTATACTATATGCCGGAAATGTAACAGTTGTATCGTTAAACGTAAAATCGGTTCCGTTTACCGCGCTGCCCGGAGCAAGAGTAACGTTGGCCGAAATAGGAACGGCGGAGTAGCTTGATATAGTGACTTTCACTTCAACCAGCGAAGTATCTTTTACATAGCTGAAACCGGCACCCAAAAACGAAACCGTAAGCAAATTGGTGTTGGTTATATAAAGTGTAAACGAACTATCGGGTATTACGATGCCATTACTCGAAACATTGTAAAAGCTAATAACAGCCTTAACCGTTGGCTGAACCAATGTATTGGGTATTACAGTTATAAAAACGGTATCGTAAGAGATGCCCGGTGAGTTTGAAAATTGCTGATTTACAAATGACCAGTCCGTTCCAAGCACTGCAGTTGACTGGATATCATCATGCCCGGCAATAAAATTAACCGGAGTAGAGCCCGGGTTGATCACCTTTATTATAACCGGAAGTATCACAGCTGTGTCAGGAGATGTTTCGCTGGCCATTGTATATTGTATAGTTGCAGGTGATGGCGTTCCGCAAGGGGCCATATGATGGAAACTTAAAGAGTCGGTCATATCATTATGATAAGCCACCCAACCTTGTGAAGCAGAACTCCACATAGTATCCCCGTTGTATCTGTAATAGCTGCGTATTAAGGTGTGATTCTCAGTAGTACCGGTATCAACAGCCCAACCATTAGGGCCGGGGTTCACATACAACTGCCCGATAATATCTATGGTATCCAGTAAATGTACGAGGGCAAGTGCTTCAGTTCCATCAAAATTAAAAAATGCAGAAAGGGTATTGGCCACCCCGGTTATAGCGGTGCTGGCTTGCGGGTTTGCAGCAACATAAACTCCCGCGGGCTGTATGGTGCCACTAAGCGGAAAAGCACTTAGCGAACCGTTACTTGATTTTATGATCTGGTATTGACTCAGGTTAAGTGCGGATGAGGTTGGATTAAATAGTTGTATAGCCTGGTTGCTTCCCGAGCCCTCAATGTATTGGCTAAAAAACAAGTCTGAACAAGCTAGTTGGTTAGTATTGGCTTCAATGGTAAGCACAAAAGTTGAATCAACCAGTATCGCGTTATTGCTCGGGTTATTAATTTTTATCGCTACTGTTCTCGCCGGTTCAAAAAATGGATTGTTGATAAGGGTGATAGGTACATTAATAGTTCCGGAAGTGCCTGGTGCCCATGAAATTGTTGAATCCGTAAAATAGAAATCTACGCCTTCAACCGCCGTGGAGGCTGCCACATCCAGCTTTACATCAACCCTGGTTGTGCTATCGCTTGTGTTATTTAAGGTTACCGGCACATTGACTGGTGCACTGAATTCGAATTGCGTCTCTGTGTGGGGATAAATCGTTAGTTTCAGGGTGTCGGCATCAGTGATTGTTACAAGGCATTGACTGCCACTACCAACGGTTGCATTATTGGTAGGATACGCCAGTTTAAACGTAAAGAATTTATCGCCATCAGCAATAAAGTCGTCAATAACATTAATAGTAACAAATTGCCCAATGCTGGAATTTGCGGGAAAGTTGACGGTAATAGGAGAGTAGTTAAAGTCGGTAGCAACATGCGCCGTTCCTCCCGGCAATACATTAACATCTACTGATGTTGGGTTGGCATTGGCGTTATTAATAAAAACAGCCAGTTGAAAACTGCCCACCTTTTCGCTTACGGTATATGACGATACTACAAAGTTTACATCCGGATCGGCGGTAACAAAAGTTTGATTGGTATTTGGCGTTCCGTAAGTATCGGCTAAAGAGGTTTGCCAGTTAAAATCCGAATATTTCATCCCTATTCCTCCTAATTGTAGCGAGGTGAAGGTTGCCGTTGAGCCACCTTCTGAAACGCCAATATTTGTCGAAGTCTGTCCCTGGAGCCTGCCATTAACCGCCGTAAACGCCCCTCCGTATGAAAGAAACTGCAAAACAGTATCAACGTTATTAACCCCGCAATTGGTAGCCAATGGCGCATAAACCAGGGCAACGCCTCCAACTCCATTTCGAACTCCCTGTGGCAGCGGGAACCAAACTGTTCCGTAACCCGCCTGTTGAGCGCTTATTACCCCGCTAAGTGTATCGGTTAAGTATAAAGTATCGCCGGCACCATCATAGAGAAAAACCTCATAACAGCCAAGGTTAGTTCCGGCAGGGCCCCCAATTTCGAAGCCATTTAAAGTGTCTGTTCCGGTATTGTTGTAGTGTATTTCATTGATCCATACATCGGGTATTACTACTGTTTGCGCATTTGCGTTAGCCAGCCATAAAAAACTTCCAATAAGCACTATCAGTTTCCTCATTTTATTTCGCTTTAACTTAGCAAGGGGGTAAATTTCGTAAAATATGGTGAAAACCGAACAACTGTTATGCCCGTATGTGTTAAAGAAACGTTTATAAATATATTGAGGCATCATTTTTGGGTCTTTCTATTTTGATTATTATCGCTTTTGATATGTAAGTATGGATGACAAGGAAAAAATATGGAGTTATGAGTTTGAACGAAGTAAAGGACTGGAGGCAGGCCAGTTACTTCTATCAGAACCGTTTATGTTAGATGAAAATTTCAGACGGACGGTTGTGTTGGTTTGCGAGCATAATGACGAAAACGGTACGGTGGGCTTAATTGTCAATAAACCCATCAATTTAAGGCTGAATGATGTTGTTGAAGATTTTCCGCCGTTTAAAGGCAAACTTTTTTTAGGCGGACCAGTCGGGACCGACACCCTGCAGTTTTTACATTCACGCGGCGATGAAATTGAAGGCAGCGTAAAATTAAACGAGGGTTTGTATTGGGGCGGAAACTTTGAACAGCTAAAACTGATTATACAGAGTGGAAAGATGAAGCCGGCCGAGATCAGGTTCTTTCTTGGCTACTCCGGATGGGGAATTGGGCAACTTGCCCAGGAGATGAAAGATAATTCGTGGATAGTTACCAAAGCTACCGATAAACACATTTTTAAAATTCCGCACGAAGATATATGGCGCGAAACCATGAAGGAAATGGGCGGAGTATATAATACTATGGCGGGCTATCCCGAAAACCCGGCACTCAATTGAACTTTGTGATAAGAACCCCTAACCCGTTATCCGGTCTTTTTCGTTTTGCCTTTTTGATTATTGCCTTTTACTTTTTGCCGGTTCAATCAAAAGCCTTCGTACTTTCTGACTCTTCCCGCATTTCGCTATTAACCTGTGCGCCGGGTGATGAATTGTATTCTGCTTTCGGGCACAATGGAATACGCGTTACTGATTTTAAAGAGGGATGGGATGTGGTTTTCAACTACGGAACCTTCGATGATACCCAGGAAGGATTCTATGTAAACTTTGTAAAGGGCCGGATGATATATAGCGTTAGTTATAGCAGTTATGGTGACTTTTTGGAGGAATATGTGGAGGAAAAGAGGGGTGTAGTGGAGCAGGAATTGCGCCTTAACCCGGAAGACAGGAAAAAAGTATTTGCTTTTTTATATGAGAATGCATTACCGCAAAATCGCAACTACCCCTATGATTTTTTCTGGGACAACTGTGCCACCCGCCCACGCGATGTTTTTGAGAAGGCTTTAGGCTCCCGGCTTCAATATCAAACCGATAGTGGCGGCTTTCAGAAAAACAAAACGATGCACGATATGCTGCGTCTTTATGTGCACGACCGCCCTTGGGTTGATTTTGGTTTTGATTTGATTTTGGGCCTTCCATGCGAAGTGATCGCTACACCACGAAGCCAAACATTTTTGCCCGATTATCTTTCGAAATTATTCGCCTGTGCCAGTGTTGATGGTCAGCCATTTGTAGTGCAAACTAAAACCGTTCTTAATTATCCTTTACCAAAAATAGAAGCGGGTTTTACGCCTATGCATCTAACGCTGTTACTCCTGTTTTTAGGTATTGCGTTTACTTTACTTGAGTTGAAATTAAAAAGACATTTATACCTTTTTGATTTCTTTATTTTTTTTGTAGCCGGGCTTTTCGGCTTGTTGTTTTTATGCATGTGGCTGTTTACCACTCATTATTCGGTCCCCAAAAATCTGAATATGCTGTGGATGATACCAACTCATTTAATAGTAGTTTTCCTGTTTTTTAGAAACAAGCCTCCCCGCTGGTTAAGGTTTTACTTTTTGGCAACATTTATTTTAATGATAATCCTGCTGCTGGGCTGGCGTTTTAATCCTCAGCCTTGCAGTCCTGCTGCTGCTCCTTTTATAGTGCTTTTAGCTTTAAGGGCTTTCGGTATTTATAGGGACACTGATCCCAACAAACCTTTACCTCATTAAACGGACCGACGTGATACAAGAGAACCACATTACTGTAAGTAAAACCGCCCGGTATTACACCTTAGGCGAATTGACTCAACATACAAAACAGGTTTGGATAGTGTTGCATGGGTTCAGACAAAACGCAAAAATTTTTTTAGAGGATTTTGAACGTCTGGCAGATGACTCTACCTTTTTTATTGCTCCCGAAGCGCTCAACCGTTTTTATTTAGATAGCAAAGGTACAAAGGTGGGCACAACATGGATGACACGTGAAGACCGGCTGAATGAGATAAAGGATTACATTAACTACCTGGATGATATTTATGAAAAACTTGATCTTGCTAAATTTCCGGGGTCTATTACAGCCCTCGGTTTTTCTCAAGGAGCTTCAACAATTACGCGTTGGCTAAACGCAACAAAAAATCGTGTTAACAACGCCATTGTGTTTGCCGGCGAAGTAGGACCGGAGTTGCTGCCACTAAGCGAGGACAGTGGACTGAAGCGCACCAAAAATTATTACATCTGCGGTAAGCAGGATGAAATTTTTACGAATAATATGCTTGAATCGGTAAAGCACATTTATAAGGAGTTGAATTTTACGGAGATCTTTTTTGAAGGAAAGCATGAGATGAATGTTGAAGTGCTGCGGCAACTAAATGTAAGCCTGTAGATGCCGGGGCCATATCCGCAAATTCGATATCCGGCCTAAGCTATATCCTGCAATGGAATCCCCATTTGGACGGCTGTTGTACATGAATAGTCGCAACGATTCGGTGATTAATATTCCTTAAAAAGGTCAATTTCTACAATAGAACGGCACGGATATGATATTTATCAGGGTTTTATTGCTTTTATAAGTGCGTATATGTCTGCAAATTTGACAAGCGGAAGGAAAAGAACTAGATTACCCTACTTCGGTTAGATTCCTCCCCCATCCGCATATGAGTTATAACATAAATAATCACAACATGAAATTTTGCCGTTTCCTCAACTTACTTGGCTTTTCGTTTTTATTTATGAATGCCTTTGGCCAATCACCCCCACAGGGTTTTAATTACCAGGCGGTAGTTCATAATTCTGCGGGCAATATAATTTCGAATCAACTGGTTAATCTGAAGTTTACGGTGCACAGCGGGTCTGAAACCGGAATATCCGAATATGCAGAAACGGATACCGTGAGGACCAATGCCTTCGGCATTATAACAGTAATTGTTGGCGGCGGTGATCTTGTGGCCGGGACCTTTACGGGTATTACCTGGGGGGCTGCTTCAAAATATTTGCAGGTGGATATAGATGTTACCGGCGGAACTAATTTTGTGACCATGGGGGTTTCTCAACTGATGAGTGTTCCTTATGCCTTATACGCAGGTAATGTTGCCAATGGAATTACAGGTCCAACAGGTGCAACCGGCGCCCAGGGTGATACTGGTCCAACTGGTGCGCAGGGATCAACCGGTCCACAAGGGCCAACCGGGGCAACGGGTGCCAGCGGTGGCCCATTGGGTCCAACAGGACCAACCGGCCCGACCGGGCCTGGTACAATTTCGCTGGCCTCAACAATTATAAATGAAAACGGTACAATTTCGGTCACAACCACCGAGCCTGATACTGTTACTTCAATAAAAGGCGTTTGGACTACCAGTGGAAACTCAAATATTGCCGCAACTAATGGTTTTTTAGGTACCACTGATAATAGCGACATTGTTTTTAAGCGCCAGTATTCAGAAGCGCTGCGAATTGGTACCGGGGGTACAATAACTACTCCGGCTACAGGCAAATTAGGTGTAGGTGTTTTAATGCCACAAACCAGCATTGATGTAAGCGGCGCTATAACTACCCGCGACACCGGTATTATGGTAAATGGAAATACAACTATTACGGTGGCTAATCATGGTTATTTTTCGGTTACTTCAAACCAAATGCCTTCGGCAGCTACCATCACTCTTACGCCCGGACTTGCTACTGGTCAGCTTGTAATTTTTGAAGGAATCGCATCGACCGGTAACGGGATCAGATTTACAAATGATCCTGCTCAATACAATACAAAAGTAAGCAGCACAAACCGCGATCTTAAAAACGGAGGTGTTATTATGTTGTTATGGAATGGCTCGGTTTGGTTGGAAGTATCTTACAGTGATAATCAATAATGAATTTGGGGATGCAGGAAAATTCAGAATTTGATAATTTGATTTATGAAGCGGAGAAGCAGTGCGAAAGGCGCAACGCTGACGCTCTGAAGTTGATTGAAAGGGCAAGGCAAATTGCAGATAGTTCCGGCCAGATGGTGCAATTGGCACTGCTTAGTTATATAGAGGCTTATTACGACATTTTTGTTTCAAATAATTATGACCGCGCAATAAACAGTTGTCAACAAGCACTGTCAAATCTCGACGAGGAATCTTACCAGGCAGTTGGGTATAAACTATTGATGACCCTGGGAAATTCTTACCATAAAAAAGGGGATCAGTTTTCGGCGCAGGATAGTTATTTAAAGGGATTAAAAAGTCTGCAGTTAAAACCAGCTTTAAGTTTAAAGGAGGAAAAGTTCCTGGCAGGTTTCTACTACAATCTTTCTATTTTATTGAGTTCGCATGAACTGAATCCCGAGGCTGAAGGATACCTGCAGAAGGCAATAGAAATGTACCTGAAGCAGGATAATAAGTTCAAGCTTTCCAAATGCTATTCAGCATATGCGCAAATATTTGAGTTAAAAGAAAATTACCTGCAGGCCATTGACTATTTAAACCAGGCATTAGCCATTGATGAGGAAATTAAAGACGCGTATAGCATTGCTCTTTCTAAAGCGAACCTGGGTATTCTGTCAGTTAAGATAAATGACTACGAAAAATCATTCTTGTATTTGAAAGACGCTCTTGAATTTTATGAAAAGAATAGCATGGTTTTT
Source organism: Bacteroidota bacterium (assembly GCA_028288545.1). Taxonomy (GTDB): domain Bacteria; phylum Bacteroidota; class Bacteroidia; order Chitinophagales; family LD1; genus Bog-950. The sequence goes on along the minus strand of JAQBNQ010000118.1, from coordinate 39 downwards.
GAAAGCGGGGTCTTAAAGTATAATTTAGGTAACGCTTAT
>JAQBNQ010000093.1 GCA_028288545.1 Bacteroidota bacterium | reverse complement strand
TTGGACTCAAAGCGGACCCAGTTTAAGTATCCGCGCGTGGAATCCTACAAAGGCTATCAGCGTTGGATTGTTTTTCAAATACCCCGTTTTAAATCAGCCACAGGTACTTACCTCTGCTTCGCTGGATGACAACGACAACTATATTATTGAGTCAGGCGATACCAGCAGTATCACTATAACTGCACTGGATACTACCCGTAAGCTGATGAGTGGCACTTTCTTTTTTCACGCTACTGCACCACCCAGCAATCACATCAGTGTTGATAGCGGGGTGTTTTCTAACATCAGGTACCAGGGCTATCAGCACAAGTAAACTGCTTGCATAGTTATTACCAGGCTACTGCCATGGCGGGAAGCAAAGGTTGTAAACTCTTAAATATTGTTTCGGCTTCTTCCTCTGCATTTTCCGAAACTATCAGTCGGCCAAAACGATCCTTTTTAATTTGGGCTTGTATTGTCTCGACTTTCTTATCAAATGAAAATTGTGCCCTTAGTCGTTGGCTGATTTTCTCATCGCTGTAACTTCTCGCCTTTAATCTTTCCAGTTGTTTGTTCCTGGTACACTTTGTTACAATAACATGATTGTTGCAGTAAAACAAAGAATTCGTTTCGGCCAGAAGCGAACTTTCTATCAATATCAGTCCGCGTTTATGATAAAGTTCTTTGCGAAGCAGCAACAATAAAGGAGGATAGATCAGTTTATTAAATTCTTGCAGCACATTTTCCTCTGCAAAAATTTTTTCACCGAGTTTTTTTGAATCAATAAAGTCATCACCGGTTCTTATTTCATCCCCAAATTGGGTTATCAACCGCGCTCTGAAATTTCTGTATACCGCCTCGGTTGAACGCTCCAGTATCCGGTGTCCTAATTTATCAAAATCAACCGAAAATGCTTTAGCGCCTTCTCTTTCGGCAATAGCCAAAATTTTCTTTACCATTTCTGATTTTCCGGAGGCGGCTTCGCCGGTTACACCTATTATCAATTGACCGGATATCCGTTCTTCCAGTTTCTGCTTCACATTCATCGGTACAAATTCATGTATCAACCCTTGCTCCAATTGCAAGGCCTTCGCCGCGCTTGAACTAATATGGGCCAGTTGCTGTTTGCAGGGCAGCAGGAAGGTTTCAATACCTTCAACCTGGCTTTCTCCCAATTGGTGTAGCATCAACTCAAAATTAAAATCCTCCGAGTTTCGCAATCCACGGATAATTACCCGGACATCATTTTCATAAGCGAAATCAGCCAGCAGTCCGGTAAAAGAAGTAACACTTACATTTGGTAGATGCGCTAAAGCATCCTGTGCAAGTTTCACGCGTTCATCCAATCCAAAAATGTATTGCTTGCCAGGATTAGCGCCAATAGCTGCAATTACTTCATCAAAAACTTTAGAAGCCCGTTCAATAAGGTCCATATGGCCAATTGTTATTGGGTCGCCTGAAAAGGCATAGATGGCTTTCTTCATGACAAAAGATTTAATTCCGTTTGCAAATTTTTTCGCGCTTGTTGTTCGTACAAGTCGAAGAATTTTTCTGTCTTGTAAATGCGTGGAACGGCCAGGGTATTTTCAATAAATTTCTTCCTTCCGCGGTTAAAGAGAATATCAGGGAACATGGAAAACTCCTTTCTTACCGCACGGGTATAATCCAAATATTTATCATCGGAAATCCCAAGTACTTTTAAATCCGCATCCAAAAAGACCTTTGTTGCTATATCGGACGACTCTGCACTCAAATGAAGCGCTGTTTTTAAAATGAGCGATTCAACTTTGCTCACCAGGACTTGTGGTACAGAAAGGTCATTTAATCTTTCAATGGCCAGTTCGGCACTTTTCTTTTCGTTATTACCTAACAGGGTATTATAAATGGCATCATGAAACCAGATTGCAAAAAATACTTCGTCAGGTATAGCGTTTTCAAAGTATTCACGCAAATCATCCAATAAGGTTTGTATGTGCGTTAGATTGTGATAGTATCTGCCGCTTTCATTGTATCGTTGTAACAGGTCATTAAAAATTGCGGCTGTGAGTTTTTGGTCGGTACAATATTTTGAGGTAACCAACACCCACTCCTTATATAAAATATCAGTTTTCATTTTGAAAGGTTTTTTCTGCAGCTAATAAATAAAGCTGTTGCAGCGGTGAGTGAAATAAGTGAAACTAAAGCAAGTGATTTGCCCAAAGCCATGGGGTTATGAAAAACATGATCGTTTAAAAGCGCTACCGAAGTTGGGCCCATGCCCATACCTATAATGTTTTGCGCAAATAACATAAACGCGGAGGCGGTACCTTTAAAATGCTCTGGAACGATTTCCTGTACGGTGGCCGCTGTTATGGCTACGCTTGTGCTTACTAAAATGGCATAAGGAATCAAAGCCCAAAGTGTGGCTTCAGCAGTGGGCATTATGGTGTAGGTAATGCAGGCAGGGATAAACAGTGCGCAAAAAATTACAATTGCGCTTAGTCTTCCCTTTAAACTGGTTTTGGCTGCCATTAAATCCGCCAGTTTGCCTCCTGCAATTACACCAATGGGAGAAAACAGCATAATGCCAATGCCGGTTATAACTCCAACCTTTTCCAGGGGAAGATGTTGCACCCTTGTGAGAAATGTAGGGATCCATACACCAGTAGCGTAAACGGTGATATTAAAAATGGCTGTGGCAGCGCATAAAAGCAGAAAGGGCTTGCCATCCTTTTTAAGAAAGGCGATAAAGGCAGAAAAGGATTGTTGCTCACCATGGTAATTTCTGGCTGGTTCCTGAACCAGCAGCATAACGGCCGCAATGACAAGCCCCGGGATACCGAAAAGGAAAAAGATCATCTGCCATGAAAAGGTGCCTCCTGCAAAAGGTAAGGTATAGTTGCCGTGCGCATTAAAATATTTGAGCAGAGCGCCACCAACTATGTAAGCCAGACCGGCACCAAAGTATATGCCTGAGGAATAAATGCCGATAGCCGTTGCCAATAATCTTTTTGGAAAGAGATCTGAGAGCAAAGAATAAGCAGAAGGGGATAAAGCCGCTTCACCAACTCCAACGCCAACTCTGGCTGTCATTAATTGAAAATAGTTTTTGGCCAGGCCGCAGGTTGCCGTCATTAAACTCCAGATGGCGATGCCTGATGAAATCAGTTTAACACGGCTTGTCTTGTCTGAAAGCCTTCCAAGAGGAATTCCCATTAAGGCGTAGAATAGGGCAAAACTGGCACCAGCCAGTAAGCTTACCTGGGTATCGCTTAAATGCATATCGTGTTTTACAGATTCCATTAAAAGGTTCATTACGTAGCGATCCATAAACGAAAGGGTATAAGCAAGCATCAACAGCCCCAGTATTATCCATTTGTTTTTTATCCTGTTTTTCATACCTCGTTATTTAAGGGCAAAGCTATATTGCCTCCTTGCGCTATGCATTGATGTATGGTAAGATTTAAGTTCCGTTATTTTCCGGCCCTTATCCTGCTTAGTGATTCGGGAGTAATGCCCAGGTAGGAGGCTACATAGTGGTGAGGCACAGAATTGATAAGGTTTGGATAGATATTTAGCAGTTCGTTGTAACGTTCCTGCGCCGTAAAATGCTGCAGGGAGTAAATACGCTTAACTGCCAAGGTGTAGTTAAACTCCGATATCATGCGCCCAAGTTTCTGAAAAGCAAAACTACCGGCATATAATTTTTCAAGGTCGGTATAACTGATAACTGCCAGTTCGCAATCCTCCAGGGCATGAATACTTTCCGTGGATGGTTTACGCGTAATAAAACTGGAAAAGGAAGACACAAAGGGATTGCGCCCGCCAAAATTGAAGTAAGAGGTATACTCCTTGTCATTTGCTACATGAAATACCCGCATAATGCCCGTATCTAAAAAACCAAGGTGATGGCAAACCTGCCCCTGTTGCAAAAAGAAATCTCCTTTTTTCAGACTTTTCATTTCCATGCATTGCTCAAGCTGTTCCAACTCCTCTACTGATAGATTGGAAAACTGTTGCAGGGTTTCAACCAGTTTTGGTGGTACTAGGCTCATGCGGTAAATATATAGATGAACTGTTAATCAGGCAGATAAGCAAATTTAACAATTTTACCTACCGACCGTTTGGTAAAGTGAAAAAGCCTTTTTACCTTTGGATTCCCTAAAAAGGGAAGCAGATGCCCAAGCAAAAAGTAGACGAACAGACCATTATTATAGAAGCGCTGAAGTTATTCAGAAAGCAAAGCTATTTCAACACCAGTATGAGTGAGATAGCGGCAGCCTGTGGATTGCAGAAAGGCTCACTTTATCATTATTTCCCCAGCAAGGAGGATTTGATGCGTAGGGTAATAAAAATGGTGCACGAGTTTTTTAAAACCAACGTTTTTGCTCATGCTTATGATAAAAGCGTTCCGCCTCAAAAAAGGCTCGAAAACCTCTTTATTTCAGCAGAAAGCGTGTTTTTAGATGAAACTAAGGGCAATTTGCTGGGTAATATGGGTGTAGAAACAGCCCTGATGGCCCCGGAGTTTAATACCCTGGTACAGCGTTTTTTTCAGGACTTTTTCCATGCTGTAAAGACCATTTACCTCGATAAATACCCCGAAGCCATTGCTACCGAACTTGCTGAACGCAGTGTTGCCGAAGTAGAAGGTAGTTTAATGTTCAGCCGGGTGTTTAACGACCATAATTATTTACGGAATACCATAAAACGGATACTTAGCAGAATAGATAAACCCGTTTCTGCGGTGAAGGAAAGAGTTAAAGCTCAATTGGAGTGATTTGTATTTGTCCCTCCCCTTTTGGGGAGGCTAGGAGGGGTTTAAATTTTTCTTACCAAACGGTTGGTAGATAAAAAGTAAGTCGTTAATTTCGATTCCCTTTGGGTAGAATCAAGATGCAAGAAGCTAGAATCAAGAAGAAGCAAACAAGTAGTAATGCACAACTTTAAAAATATTATTGCCTGGCAGAAAGTGAGGATGCTGGTAAAGGAAATTTATTTGATGACTAAGAAATTTCCTAAAGAAGAATTATATGAACTCACTTCCCAGGTCAGAAGAGCAGTGGTTTCTGTTCCTTCTAATATCGCGGAAGGTTCAGGTAGAGGAAGTAGTAAAGAGTTTTCAAGATTTCTGGATATAGCAATAGGTTCTTCTTTTGAAATGGAAACGCAGATGATTTTAAGTTTTGATTTGAATTATATAACGGAAGAGGAACTGGCATCTGTTACTGAAAAAACCAGCGAAGTTCAAAAACTGATTTACGGATTTCAAAAAACATTAAAAACAAACGAATAATTTTTTACTAAAAGGCTTTCGGTCTTGATTCTTGACTCTAGCCTCTAAAATCTATCTAATGGAATTAGCTACCGAAAAAAAAGCAGTGAACGTAACTCCTGCTAAATCAAGAAAAATTAAAACCGTTGCCGTGTTGGGCTCCGGTGTAATGGGCTCCCGTATTGCCTTGCATTATGCCAATATTGGGCTAAAAGTGCATTTGTTGGATATAGTAACTCCGAAGTTGAGCGAGGAGGATGCAAAGAAACCTGCATTGCGCAACAAAATGGTTAACGATGCTTTGGCTTTTGCATTAAAAAGCAATCCATCTCCGGTTTATGATAAATCATTTGCTGCCAGGATTACCACCGGCAATTTTGACGATAATCTTTCAGTGATAAAGAACGCTGATTGGGTAATTGAAGTGGTTGTAGAAAACCTGGAGATCAAAAAATCGCTTTTTGAGAAAGTTGAGAAGTTCCGCAAGCCGGGAACACTTATTACTTCAAATACTTCGGGTATTCCTATTCATTTAATGAGCGAAGGAAGAAGTGAAGATTTTCAAAAACATTTTTGTGGTACCCACTACTTTAATCCTCCAAGATATCTGCGTTTGTTAGAGATCATTCCTGGTCCGCAAACTGATAAAGAAGTTTTGGACTTTTTGTTGGATTACGGTGCTTTATACCTGGGTAAGCAAACTGTATTGTGTAAAGATACGCCGGCTTTTATTGCAAACCGCGTTGGTGTATTTAGTATATGCGCTGTGTTGAAATTGCAGCAGGAAATGGATTTAACGGTAGATGAAATTGATGCTTTAAGCGGAACTTTTATTGGTAAAGCTAAGTCTGCCACTTTCCGTACTACAGATGTGGTTGGTTTGGATACCATGGTTAAAGTAGCACAAGGCGCTTATGATAATCTGCCGAATGACGAAAGAAGGGATGTATTCAAACTGCCTGATTTCGTTAACAAGATGGTAGAGAATAAATGGTTTGGCGATAAGAGCGGACAAGGTTTTTTCAAAAAATCGAAGGATGCTGCGGGTAAAAAAACCTTCGGCACCCTCAATATTAAAACCATGGAATATGAGCCTACTAATAAGAAGGTAAAATTCCCTGTTTTAGAAGGTGGCAAGCAAATAGAAAACCTTAAAGATAGATTGAAGTTCATCTCTAAAGGAACAGACAAAGGCGCGGTGTTCTTAAATACTCTTTCCTTTTATGTAAACGAATATGTGAGCAAGCGTATTCCTGAAATTTCGGACGAGTTATACAGAATTGATGATGCAATGCGTGGTGGTTTCTTGTGGGCAATGGGTCCGTTTGAGCAATGGGATAATGTTGGCGTTCGCAAAACAGTGGAGAAGATGAACGCAGCGGGTTTTAAAGTTGCGCCTTGGGTTGACGAAATGCTGGCAGCAGGTAACGAATCTTTTTATAAGATTGAAAATGGTATTAAGAAGTATTATGACATACCGGCCAAAGCTTACAAAACTATTCCGGGTACCGAATCCTTTATTATCCTTAGCGACTTAGCTGCTTCGAACAAACCGGTTTGGAAATCTACCGCCTGCAGGTTGGATGACATTGGCGATGGGGTTTTGAATATTAGCTGGAACACCAAAATGAATAGTCTTGGTGGCGAAGTACTGGAAGGTATTAACAAGGCCATTGATGTTGCTGAGCAACAAGGATGGAAAGGATTGGTAATAGGTCACCAGGG
>JAQBNQ010000087.1 GCA_028288545.1 Bacteroidota bacterium | reverse complement strand
CTCTCTCACGGCTAATTTTGCCGAAAAATAGCGGATTCCGGATTATTAAGTTTTCTATCTTTCGCGCTCAAATGTCAAGCCACTCCAAATCATACAAACAAGATAAGATACAAGGCACTTACGATGCCATTGTAATTGGCTCGGGCCTTGGCGGCATGTCTACAGCTGCCTTCCTTGCAAAAGAGGGAAAGAAGGTTTTAGTATTGGAACGCCATTATACACCCGGAGGATTTACACACGTGTTTAAACGCCCTGGTTATGAATGGGACGTAGGTGTACATTATGTTGGTGAAGTGCACCGCCCACATACTGAAGTGAGCAAAATGTTTAACTACATTACGGATGGCACTTTGAAATGGGAAGAAATGGATGAGGTGTACGACAAAATGTTTTTTGGTAATAGCGTTTATGATTTCCCCCGTGGAGCTGATGCATTTCGGAAAAAAATGAAATCGTATTTCCCCGCACCCGAAGATCAAAAGGCCATTGATGAATACGTTGACCTTATCTATTCATCACAGCGAACACACAAATTGTATTTTGGCGAGAAAGTACTCCCCTCCTTTTTAGGGAAATTGGTTGGGGGCTTTATGCGCAAGAAAGGCCTTGAAGGAAATAAAACAACACTTGAAGTACTAAGCAAGCTAACCAAGAACAAAAAGCTGATAGCCGTTTTAACCGGGCAATTTGGCGATTACGGTCTGCCTCCTTCAACCAGCAGTTTTATGATGCATTCAATGCTGGTGAAGCATTTTATGAATGGGGGCAATTACCCCATTGGAGGTTCAGGGCAGATATTTGAAAAAATTGCACCGGTTGTGCAAAAAGCCGGCGGCGAAATTTTTACTTACGCCGATGTAAAAGAGATAATCGTAAAAAATAATAAAGCCGTTGGGGTTAGAATGGTTGACGGTAAAGAACTTTTTGCCCCGGTTATAATCAGCGACGCCGGTATCTATAATACCTACCAACAACTGTTACCTAAAGTTGAACAGGTTCGTTTAAAAACAGATGATTTTTTCAAACATCTTCAACCTTCTGTTGGCCATATTTGCCTTTATATTGGTATCAATAAATCCAACAGCGAGCTAAAACTGGGCAAGGCGAATTATTGGATCTTTCCGGATAATTACGATCATGATTTGAACGTAGCAAACTACGTTAGCGATCCTGAAGCAGCAATACCGGTTGTGTATGTTTCCTTTCCATCCTCTAAAGACCCCGATTGGGATAACAGGTTTCCGGGAAAAACAACTATCGAAATTATTACCCTTGCGCCTTATGAATGGTACAAACAATGGGAAGATAAAAGATGGAAAAAGCGTGGCGAAGACTATAATGAGATGAAAGAGAAGTTATCTCAACGATTGTTGGAAGCCTTATACGCCAAGCATCCTGACCTTAGGGGTAAAATAGATTTTTACGAATTATCCACTCCACTTAGTACTCAGCATTTTGCAAATTATCAATACGGCGAATTATACGGCATTGATCATACTACCACCCGTTACGAGCAACGTTTTTTAAGGCCCCAGAGTCCGCTCAAAAACCTGTATTTAACAGGTCAGGACGTTATCAGTTGCGGTATTGGGGGCGCTCTTGTTAGCGGAATGCTGACTGCTATTTCTATATCAAAAAAAAATTTGGTTAAGAAGATCGGCTAAGTGCTTTTACCCACATGAACGTTGAAATAAGCTGTATTGGCGCAATTGGCTTATATTTGGGCACTAATGCAAGAAGCAGAACAACCAAACAAACCCAATAATCCAACTCCAGCTTTGACTTTTAACGACTTTAATTTTCAACCGGAATTAATGGAAGGCCTTAGGGCCATGAATTTTGAAAAGCCCACGCCAATTCAGCAACAGGCTATTCCCATAATTCTTAAAGAGCGCGATATAATTGCCTGTGCGCAAACCGGCACCGGTAAAACCGCAGCATTTTTATTGCCGGTCATCAATAAGATCATTCAATCTCCCGGAGATTTTATTCATACGCTGATTATTGTTCCTACCCGGGAGTTGGCTATACAAATTGATGAGGCCCTCCAAGGCTTCGCTTATTTTGCGCCACTCAGCCACATAGCCATTTATGGAGGCACCGGTGGTATATCATTTGAGCAGGAAAGAAAAGCGTTAACGCATGGCGCTAATGTTATTATAGCTACCCCGGGCAGACTTATCTCGCACCTTAATATGGGCTACGTAAAGATAAGTGAACTGCAGTTTTTGATTTTGGATGAAGCCGATAGAATGCTGGACATGGGCTTTAATGATGACCTGAATAAGATCATTAGTTTTTTGCCGAAAAAGCGTCAGACTTTAATGTTCTCAGCTACTATGCCTCCAAAAATCAGGGACCTGGCTAAAAAAACCCTGAATGATCCTGAGCAGATAAATATATCTCTTTCAAAACCAGCTGCCGGTGTAATGCAGGCTGCGTATGTTGTTTATGATACGCAGAAAATAGATTTATTGAAAAGTTTGTTGGCGGGAAAAAACATTCCAAGTATCCTGATTTTTTCAGGTACCAAGGATAAGGTAAAACAATTGGAAAGAGAGCTGCTAAGACTCAAATTTAATGCAGCCGCCATCCATTCCGACCTTGACCAGGACCAGCGTAACGAGGTGCTCCGAAACTTTAAAAACCGTAGTCTTCAAACTTTAATTGCCACCGACATTCTTTCCCGGGGTATTGATATTGACTCCATTGGGCTTGTTGTAAACTACGATGTGCCCGGCGATGCCGAGGATTATATCCATCGTGTTGGCCGTACTGCCCGTGCAGAAACCACCGGTGTGGCCCTTACCTTCATTAACCCGGTTGATCAAAGAAAATTCAAGCGTATTGAGGAGTTGATTGGTTACGAGATCAAGAAACTACCATTGCCAACTGAAATAGGTGAAGGCCCGGCTTATGAGCCCTCAAAAAAACATGATAAACCTACAGGGCATGGTAATGGAAAGGGCTTTGGTGGAAAAAAGAAAAGTTGGGGCAAGAAGAAATAGTCCCGCTTAAACCCAAAATAGTATGTCACTATTATCTTTTCTAAAAACTCACCTTGTAAAGGGCTCGCCTGAACGCCTCGATTTAAAATACAAAACAGGGCACTGGGATTATTTAAGAGAAATTCCGGAACTGGCACATTACAGCATCATTGCGGGCTATTTTCAATTTCTGAAAAAAGGCGGCTCGGTTTTAGATATAGGTTGTGGCGAAGGTTTGCTGCAGGAAAGAATTGGCAGAGATAATTACTCAGGCTATTCAGGCTTCGATTTAGCAGCTGAAGGCATTACAAGGGCAAAAGCGAAAGAAGATGATAAAACATCATTTGCGGTCGCCGACATGAATACCTACACAACCTCCAAAACGTTTGATGTCATTATCTTTAACGAAGTAATTTATTACAGCAACGTTTTAAATACCCTTATCAGGTACTCTGCTTTTTTAAAGCCGGATGGAATTTTTATTCTTTCCAATTTCAGCAATCAAAATGAAAAAATAGGATGGGAAGAAATATACCGGCATTTTCATTGCCATGATGAAACCACCTTGTTTAATAAGATTGGCAGCGGTTGGGTAGTTAAGGTTTTACAGAATAAAAAATAGCGATCGTTTTATAAATTCAGAAATTTCCATTACATTCAGTACATGAACCAAGGAGTTAAATCATATTATTACTATTACGGAATTATAATCTCCGGAATGGGAAAGTATTGTTGGTTCGCATAGGCAAACAAAAAACAAGTAACAAATACAAGCCCGCTCCGTAAAGGAACGGGCTTTTTGTTTTGTATAAATCAAACAATAAAAACTGAAGAAATATGAGGCCGACAAAACAGATCTACAGCAATTACACCGGGGAGGATTTCGCGGTTTGGAAGACCTTGTTTAACCGCCAAATGGAAATACTAAAGCCCGTTGTATCGGAAGAATACCTCTCGGCTATTGAAACCGTTAAGTTTAGCGATTCAAAGATCCCCGATTTTAGCGAGGTGGACGCTATTCTTCAGTCGACAACAGGATGGAGCCTGGAGGTGGTGCCAAATATTTGTCCGCAGAAGGAGTTTTTTGAGTTTTTATCGAAAAGGAAATTTACGGCTACCTGCTGGTTAAGAACCATGCGGCAATTGGATTACCTGGAGGAGCCTGACATGTTTCATGACGTATTCGGTCACGTACCTTTGCTTAGTAATAAGGCTTATTGTGAATTCTTCAGAGGTATAAGCAACATTGCATTGCAATACATTGACAACCCAAGAGCGATTGAATTATTGAGCCGCATTTACTGGTTTACTATTGAGTTTGGGATGATGCGTGAAAAGGATGGTTTAAAAATATACGGCGCAGGCATTATTTCATCAAACAGCGAAACATTGCACTCCCTGGATAAACACACACGAATGAAAGATTTTAATGTGGAGTTATGTCTTAA
>JAQBNQ010000068.1 GCA_028288545.1 Bacteroidota bacterium | reverse complement strand
TTAAATGAGCGCTTTGAAAATTATAATAAGGTTAGGATCAAGGATTATTCTATAATCAGGGCTTTAACCTTAAGCGACCTGTATATTACCGAACGTTTTTTACCGGACAAGGCCATTGACTTAATTGATGAGGCTGCTGCAAAACTTAGGCTTGAAATGGATTCGGTGCCTGAAGAACTGGATGAGATTGAGCGCCGGATAATGCAGATTGAAATTGAACTGGAGGCTATTAAGCGCGAAAATGATGAGCGCAAATTGCGTGAACTGAACGAAGAACTTGCAAATCTGAAAGAAGAGCGCAACCAGTTTAAAGCGAAGTGGCAGAAGGAAAAAGAGATAGTAGATAAGGTAACTGCCCGTAAGCGCGACATTGAAAACATGAAGGTAGACGCTGAACGTGCTGAACGCGAAGGCGATTACGGTAAGGTGGCCGAAATACGGTATGGTAAATTAAAGGAAGCTGAAAACGACATTAAGAAGTTTGAAGAGGAGTTGGCAAAAATATCGCCGGAAAAAAGGATGTTGCAGGAGGAAGTTACCAGTGAGGATATAGCTGCCATCATTAGCAAATGGACCGGTATTCCTGTAAGTAAAATGCTGGAAGGAGAGAAGGAGAAGTTGCTGCACCTGGAGGATATATTGCGGGCAAGAGTAAAAGGACAGGATGAAGCCATTACAGCTGTTGCAGATGCTATTAGAAGAAGCCGGGCCGGATTGCAGGATGAGAAAAAGCCGATAGGTTCGTTTCTGTTCCTTGGTACTACCGGTGTAGGTAAAACAGAGTTGAGTAAGGCACTAAGTGAGGTGTTGTTTAACGATGAACATGCTATGGTGCGTATTGATATGAGTGAGTTTCAGGAGAAACATTCTGTGTCCCGTTTGGTGGGTTCGCCTCCGGGATATGTAGGATATGACGAGGGGGGACAACTTACCGAAGCGGTGCGGAGGCATCCATATTGTGTTGTGTTGTTTGATGAAATTGAAAAGGCGCATCCGGATGTATTCAATATTTTATTGCAGGTACTGGATGACGGAAGGTTGACAGACAATAAAGGCAGAACGGTAAACTTTAAGAATACCATCATCATCATGACCTCCAACATGGGCAGTGATATTATACAGGCTAACTTTGAAAAGGTAACCGATGCAAATGTTGATGATATTACGGAAACAACTAAGATAGAAGTGATGAACAGGTTGCGCGAAACGATTCGCCCTGAGTTTTTGAACCGGATAGACGAGATTGTAATGTTCCGTCCGCTGATGAAGAAACAGATACGCCAGATTGTTGACCTGCAATTGACCCAATTGAAGCAGTTGTTGCACCAGAAGGAGATGAACCTTATAATTACTGATGATGCATTGGACTATTTAGGAAACGAAGGTTTTGATCCGCAATATGGAGCCCGTCCGCTAAAGAGGGTGATACAAAAGGAGATCATCAACGAGCTTTCTAAAAAGATACTTAGTGGCGAAGTTCATAAACACGGCACCATTAAGATAGATGCCTTCGACAACGGACTGGTATTTATAAATCAGGAGCATGAAGAAGTGGCGGAAGCCGCCCCGGTTAAAAAGAGAAAATAAATGCAGGCTGTTTTGACTAATGTGGGTTGACACTTTAAAAAGTGTCAACCCACATTTTTTGATATAAATAATTGATTGTTAAGTTATTAGGGTCATGTGTCAACCATGCTTTTTTTTAAAAGTGTCAACCATCTTTAGTTTTTTTCTACTTTTAACAAAGCAATTGAATGAAATCTATGTCCTTACGCCCCGGATTATTTTTAGCACTGGGCTTTGTTATTTTGCTGATGCCGGAAATACTAAAAGTGTATTTTATTATGCCTTTTCCGGGTAGCCAACACGAGAATCATGTGGAACTGGCATATAACATCAACCGGTTAATTTGGTTAAGCAGAATTGTAGGTGGCGGCCTCTTTCTTTTAGCGGCATTTGCGATTTTACAGGGCACCAGCATTTTAAAAAAACTGGGTGTTATAGTTCTTATTTCGTTTTCAGCAGGGATCATTTACCTCACCAATTTTGTAATGCTGGCGGATAAAATGTTTTATCAGCCTGAAACAAAAGTGCTAAAAACGCTAAATGAAAATAAAGTGGATGATGGCCGCTCAGTTATTGCCGTTCAGTTAAACGGCGAGGCAAAGGCTTATCCTATTTACATTATGGGCTATCATCACCAGGTGCGCGATACGGTAGGAGGTGAGCCTGTTATGGTTACTTATTGCACCGTCTGCAGAACGGGAAGAGTTTATAAACCGGAAGTAGATGGTAAGCCTGAGACTTTCCGCCTGGTGGGCATGGATGAGTTTAATGCCATGTTTGAAGATGCAACGACCAAAAGCTGGTGGAGACAAGCTACTGGTGAATGTTGCGCCGGTCCGTTAAAAGGGCACAGGCTTACAGAAATTCCTTCAGCACAGATGACGTTGTTACGATGGAAGGAGTTGAACCCAAAAACACTGGTTATGCAACCGGATCCGAAATTTATGGCACAGTATAAATCACTTTCAGGTTATGATGATGGAGTGATTAGAGGTGGATTAGTGGGAACTGATTCTGTTTCGGGCCAACCTAAATCGTGGGTGGTTGGCGTGGTTACAAAAGGAGGGGAGAAGCTGTACGATTGGAATACGCTGAAAGAAAAACACTTTATAAACGATGTGGTGGGCAGCGAACCAATCATATTGGTTCTTGAAAAGGATAACCGTTCTTTTCACGCATTCAGCAGGGTAGTTAATGATTCTATTGTTGAACTCTCTTATGATCCAGAGAAGAATTTGCTATATGATATGTCCGCTTCGGACCCCACAATATGGACCATGAAAGGAGAATGGCAAAAGCCAGGTTTAACTATGCCTGGTCTAAAACCGGTTCAGGCTTACCAGGAATTTTATCATTCATTTACTACTTTCCACCCAACAGCGGCGGTTTATAAATAAGCATTCAGTAAATCCTCTTCACGTTTGAAGTCAAGTTTGTAAAGCTGTTTCAGGTTTTCAATCTTGTTTAAATTTTTCAATACAAATTTTTTGTGGGCTTCGCTTTGAGGGTTACGCGGTTTATGTTTGGCTGCCAGCAAAATTTCTTCAATCTCTTTTATTACCTCCAGCGATTTTTTGTCTACCATAGTGTTGCTTAAACTTTCCCAAACGTATTCGCTGGCCTGGTAGTTTGGATGTAACATGTCTTCCGAAAAAAAACGGTAATCGCGCAGGTCGTCCATAACCAATTCGTAAGCGGGGAAATAATAGAATTCAGGATGTTGTTTTTGCAATTCGTAAATGGCAGTAAACAGATGTGCTTTACTTACGGAGTTTTCGTAATGCCCGAAAGCGAAATACCTTACGGGGCTTACGGTTAGCACAATTTTAATATTGCTGTTTACTTTTTTTAGTTGTTGAAAGGACTGGCTAAGTACCTCTGTTATTTCCTGCGGTGATAAAAGCCTTCGGTCAAAAATATTGAGGGATAATTTGTGGCAGTTGGACACGATCTTTCCCTGGGCCTTTAAATTAAAAACATGTGATGTGCCGAAGGTTAGAAACAGGATGGTTGCTTTTTTTAAGTCTTCGGAGGCCGCGAGTAAATTGGAGTTGATAACATCCAGAGTTTCCTTTGCAGTACTCCTTGAAAAACTTCCATGGTGATCGTAGGAATGGTATAATTCGTCGTGAT
Organism: Bacteroidota bacterium; assembly: GCA_028288545.1. Classification (GTDB taxonomy): domain Bacteria; phylum Bacteroidota; class Bacteroidia; order Chitinophagales; family LD1; genus Bog-950. Next base: position 802 of record JAQBNQ010000068.1, on the reverse strand, counting down.
ACACCAGGTCATCCTTTGTATAGGGTACGGGATTTAGAAGTTTGTTAATAGCGGTGGCTACCGAATATGGATTGTATTGTTGTCCGAAAGGGTTAATGTTGATGGCAAATTTAAGTTCGGCAAATTTCTTCCCGATGTTCTCCGAAAAACAGGAGCCTATGCTAACCAGTTTATCGTGGTGCGAAATGGTAAAGGCGGGTTTGGCCGGGGTAACCAGGGTACGAAAAGCTTTCATGAATGTGATTTAACCTTACAAAGAAAATTTATCTTCATTAAAAATTAGCTTTTATGAATTTCATTTATGTACTGCAGCTACTTCCCCATTACAAGGTAGCCGCTAACTGGACCGATGAAACCAATAAAATACTTGGCGAGCATTGGAATTATTTGGTTGGATTGAACGAAAAGGGGATCATAAAATTAGTTGCCAGAACGGACTATAACATCGACAATGATGATAACCGCGGCATAGCCGTTTTTGAAGCGGCTGATACTGAGTCTGCTGAAACTATTATGAACAACGACCCTTGTATTGTAAAGGGAGTGATGACGGGAGCGCTGCATCCATTACGGGTAGTAATTTATGGAGGCGAAATTATTGCCCATTAAGATTTATTCTTTGTTGCCTTAGGATGAGGTTTTTTCATATTGAGCAATCTCCTCCATTTGCTTCTGTCGGTATCGTGATCGCGGATATCAAAAAGTTCCTGAAATTGTTTGTGCAAGGCGCTCTCTACTTTCTTCTTTATGGCCTCTTGTGTTTTTTCATCATCGCTTTTTGACTTGTATTTTGCGGTAGAGA
>JAQBNQ010000222.1 GCA_028288545.1 Bacteroidota bacterium | reverse complement strand
CTACAAATACGCACTGACTAGTGATGGAAAACTTTATGATACAAAATCAATAGTTATTACAAAGTAATAATTCTAATATAAAAGAACATTCGCCCTTTATGGGCGAATGTTCTTTTTATTGTTAGATATGTTCCAGAAAAAAATTATCATTTCCTATCTTAGCACGAACTAATTAAATGAAAGTCGCTTCCGCAGCTTATTGCATTTTTCTTTTCGCAACTTTGTTTTCATTAGCATTTGGAACGGTTAATATTATTTCCACACTAACCTTATATTTTACTTTACTGTTATTACTACTGTTACTCCTTTTTGCGCTAAAAAAGTTTGGCCTTTTAAGTTCCTATTACCGGAAACTTCAGTTATTGGCCGCAAGCATTGTCATTACTTTGTGTCTTGCAGATTTGGGCTTAAGATACATAATAGAACCCCGGGCTTATCTCACCTACGGTGAAATCAACGGCGATGGATATTACTCCCTTGCACTAAGACAAAAATTCAGGTATTTTACAACGCCCTTTCTTCCTCATAATGCTACCGGTTGGTTTCATACCAGTGCACCTAACAGTACTTCCGTTTTTAAAAACGGCGAATTCAATTATTCGCATCACTATAATCACGAAGGCATCAGAGATGTTGAAATTGCCGTTATAAAAAAGAAAACTGAAATGCGCATCGCGGCCTTTGGCGATTCTTTTACCGAGGGCATTGGCGCACCGCAGGATTCGTCCTGGCCTGCGCTGTTGAACAATTTATTTGTTATCAACGGTGATACTGAAGTTAAAGTCATAAACGCGGGTTGCGCAGGTAGCGATCCGTTTTTTGAGGAGTACCTTTTTAATTATAAAATATCGAAGTATCAACCGGGGGTGGTGATGGTTGCCATTAATAACAGCGATATTGATGATATTGTGGAGAGGGGAGGGTACGAGAGATTTCTGCCTGATTCAACTGTAAAAATAAATGATTCCCCATGGTGGGAACCTATCTATGCTTCCAGCATCGTAAGCAGGTTAGTTGTACGAAATATTTTCCATTACAACTTTCAGTTAATGAAGGAAAAAGAAGAAAATGTCCGGCGACTGGAGGCTTTAGAGAAGCTTAAACAACCGATTGCGGAGTTTATCCGTCTATCCAAACAAAATAATTTTAAATTGATAATAATATTTCATCCTATGATTGAGGAACTGGGTAAAAAAGAGGTTTCCTTATCCCCACTAATTTCATGGACTAAAAACCAACCAGTTACTGTTATAGACCTTTATGACGAGTACAATCATTACTTCGAAACAAATCACCTAAATCCAAAAGATTTTTATTGGACAAGTGACCGGCATCACAATTCAAAAGGTTATCAATTATGGAGCAATTTTGTTTATGGGAAATTGAAAGAACAATTGGGTTTATAGACATTGCTACACTTAGTTTCTTATTAATAGTTTCTTAAAATGTTGTTTAAGAATATTTCTAAAAAGACAAACATGCCCTAAAAAAAGAAAAACAAAGCGCCAATCAACAATCATAAGCGCAACAAGGGCTGCCAGTGGAAACCAGTCCATATAAAAATCATCTAAAAAAATATAGCAAAAGCGGCGGATACTTAGCGCCATGTTCCCCTTAGTAATAAACAAGTAAAAAGCAAAAAGCAAATAAGCTGCCGGAAAAATAAATGAGTAATACGAGAGGCACACGAAAAACGCAATGAGAAAAATAAGTTCGGCGGGCAAAGCAAAATACACAAGCCATTTACGGGTAATATCTTTTCCGAAACGTGTGGCGAAGGTCCGTGTAGCCGATACCAAATCATTATCAATATCCTGCAGTTGATGTAATAAAATATTACGGATCCCTAAAAAAAATTGCCAGCCTGTTAGGGATACCAGGAAGGGCAGGTTTAAAAGTACCATCAGGTGAATCTTATTATTGTGGCTGATCTCGGCAATTTCAAAAAAGGTAAGAGCAGCCAGCAGAGCAGGGAGGGCGTGGGCGTATAAAGCATCGGTTAAAATACCTGCAAGAGGCATTTCTTTTAAGCGGAAGGGAGGGGCAGCGTATAACAGGAACAGCAACAGTTCAAAACCAAGCAGGCAAATGTTTTGAAAATTATATGGAAAAAAGAACCAGGGCAAAAGTGCCAACACAAAGAAAATGAGCAGCAAAGAAATACGCGCGGAAACAGGCAAGGCTGCCATGGCGTTGGGTTTAGAAGCCGCAGCATCCTTTTTAATATCAGCCCAGTCATTCAGTAAGTAGGCGTAGCCCGCAATACCAATAATGGTGATAAGCGAAAGGCCAAAATATTTAAACGCAATAAAAAATGGTATGTAACCCAGTAACATAACAATGTATGTTACCGTTATAAGCACCGGTACTTTATAATTCCAGGGGTCGCTGAGGCGCAGCTTGCCAAAAAGATTTTGAAACAAATAATTCACTCTGGCAAAGTACCTATACCATTTCAGGATTCAAAATAGTCTTATAAAATTCAATAATTGACTGGAATCCGCGTAATTAGTGCATGGGGTAAAACACCTACTGTCGTAATTGCCGATTTATTTTCTAACTTCAATCACAAAGTTTTAAAGTGTTTAATTTTTTAAAAAAGCGAAAAGCGCTACAAAAGACGGTAGACGAGGATTGGGTTTTAAAAAGCCGGGCATTTTGCATGATGCCCTGGGTGCATATGCACGTAACTCAATATGGTACCGTTACGCCATGTTGCCAAACGCCCTGGGAGGAAGAAAAAGCATTTGGAAATATTAACCGGCAAAGTATTGAACAGATATGGAACGGAAAACCTATTAGCGACTTTAGGTTAAATATGCTTGAAGATAAAGCCGATGACCGGTGCAAGCGCTGTTACGAAAAAGAAAAAGCGGGTTTGTACAGCCTTCGCATTGCCACTAACAAAGATTACATGCACCACCTTAAGCGTGTAAATGCGACAGATAAAATTGGCAATTGCCCCAACACACAGCCGGTCTATTTCGACATCCGGTTCTCGAATTTTTGCAATTTTAAGTGCCGCATTTGCGGCCCATGGAGCAGCAACAGTTGGTTTAATGATGCCAGGATAATGGGCATGAATCCGAATTCGCTGAGACTGACAAAGGCAATTGAAGACGAGGACGGATTTTTTGCGGTCTTCAAAAATTACCTGCCATTTACAGAGGAGATATACTTTGCGGGTGGCGAGCCGATGTTAATGGAGCAGCATTACCGGGTACTGGATATGTTGCTTGAAATGGGATTGACAAAAACATACCTGCGGTACAATACCAACTTTTCAACTTTTGAGTTTCGCGGTAAATCTATTTTTGATTACTGGAAAAAATTTGAGAACATTTTTTTGTGCGCCAGCCTTGACGGCACGGGTAAACAAGGTGAACTGCAAAGAAAAGGCCAGGAATGGAATGATGTAGTGAACAAAAGAAAACAACTGTTGGCAGAGTGCCCACATATAGATTTTATGCTGGCCCCAACCGTAAGCGTGTTAAACGCAATGCATTTGCCCGATTTTCATAAAGAGTGGACCGAATTGGGGCTTATAGATGTTTGCGAAATTTTTCCGAGCATTTTGGAAGAACCGGGTGAGTATAACATCAAAATTTTTCCTAAGCATATTAAGCAAGCTATAGAAGAAAAATACAAAGAGCATTATGATTGGATGATGGGGGTGCCGAGTAAAGACGAGGAACGGAAAGAATTAGTGGCGAATGAATTTTTGAAGTGCGTAAAATTTATGTGGAATGAGGACCTGAGCGAAAATTTGCCGGCGTTTAAAAAAGTTACGCAGCAATTAGACGAAATAAGAAATGAAAATACCTTTGATGTGATACCGGAGTTAAAGGTGTTGAATAAAGAGTGATGAGGTTTTTAATGAAGGGTAAGATGCCCCGCAAGTAAACGGCTACTTTTAAAACAGCGTTGTTTTAATACGCACGGATGATATGAAAGTTTTTATAAACGAGAGCCAGGATAAACAGTTTAAGAAAGAGGGTTATGTTGTGTTGCCGCTTATTTGGCAAAACGAGGTGGATGTTTTGCTGAAAGAGTTTGCTGAGCAAATACAGCAATTTGAGCAGCCCTTCCACACCTCGCATTTTAGCGAGGATGTAAACTACAAACAAAAAGTGCACGATACTATTTGCAAAGTGGTGGCCCCGTTTACAAAAGCGGTGCTGAACAATTTTGTGCCGGTGTTCGGAAATTTTATGATCAAAAGAGGGGGCGGAAATAATTATATGCCCCTGCACCCCGATTGGACCTATGTTGATGAATCAAAGTTCGCTTCAGTTTCGGTATGGATACCGCTGGTGGATACCAGCCTGGATAATGGTTGTTTAGGTGTTATACCGGGTTCGCATTTGCTGGTAAACGCTATTCGCGGGCCCAGGATCCCACAGCTATCTTACCAATATGATGAACCACTAAGGTTGGCAAAAGGCAAAACGATACCGGTTAAGGCAGGTACCGCTATTATCTATCATCACGGTTTAATTCATTTTTCGCCTGAAAATAAAACTGCACAGTTTCGACCCGCCATCAATTTATCTATGGTGCCAAAAGATGCGGAAGTGGTGCACTATTGTATGCCCGAAGGAAGTGATATGATTGAAAAATACCAGGTAAATGACAATAGCTTTTTTATTCATTACAACAATTTTAAAAGGCCGCAAAAAGGTAATTTATTGAATACACTGGCCGTAGATTCTGTACCACTGATTGATGAGCGGATTAACAAATGGATAAACGAACTCTCGTGGTTTGGGAGGATAAAAAAGAGGTTGTCTGCATAAAAGCCTGACGATCAATTCGTTTTATAAGTTATTGATAATCAATGGCTATCAAGAGTTTCTACTTTTTTAGGTGATATCGCATTTATTATAATATGAATGGCTGTAGTAAATTGATTTTCAATATTCAGTGATTTTAATGCTATATGTTGGGTTTCTATTTGTTTCTATTAATAGAAACCCCTTAACCTGTTAATTCACCTTTTCTAAAATCGTTAAGCCACTTTATAAACTCCTCTCTGTGTACCTTCTGGTAATCATGAGAAACATAGCCTAAAAATTTACCTAGTTGCGGGCGTTGGTCGCTTTTTAATTCCATAATAGCCCGGGCGGTCATCAGGTATTTTTCAATCTTATCTGTGCTTTGGCCCGGTGGTAAATAGTAGTGGTAAAGTTCAGCATCATGGTGACTGATACCAAGCACTACCGCCACACGTGGTTCGGGCAATAAATTGGGGTAAGAGGCATGAATGCTGCCGTGATTAAGTAACACACATTCACCAGGTTCGGTAAAAACATCTACCAGGTTATCTTCAATGATATCTGTTACCCCGGAAAATACGGAGGGCGTATAGGGCGAGATGCGCAGGGTAGGAATAATTTTATGTCCGCCTTTTAAAAAGCGTAGTCCGCCGTTTAAGCGGTTGGTTGCCTGTAGGGCTACCCAAATATTAAAAGTAAAGAACCGCGATTCATCCACCATGGTCCAATCCTGATGGGCTTTAAGTTCGGAGGCGGGACCGCACTGTTTTACAATAAAATTGGCAGTAAGTATCTGGTAGTTGACAAAGTGCTTTTCTATTTGCTCCTTCATTACTTCCCTCACTTTTTTATCGACAGCAATTACCAGTTCTGTATTATCAGTTTGGCTGGTGGCGTGAAATTTCTTTTCGTCAGCAATTACTTCATGTTCGCTTTTTGTGCTTTCGTACAATTGCTTAAGTTCCTCAAGCTGATTTGGTTCGAGAAAACGGAATTTGACAAAGCCGTTCCTTTCAAACTCAAGTTGAAGGCGTTCATCTTTCATCAATGGTGGTGTGCTCAGCAAACTCATATCAGGCCGGTATCCTTTTCTTATATTCATCATAGCGGCTGATAATGTCTGCCGAATTAATCGATTCATTTTCTACAGCGGGCAAGGGGCCCGTGCTCAATAACTTAAATGATGCGGGAATTCCTCCCAACTCCAACACTTTAAGGTTTTCTAAAAATAATCTTGAAGTTACTTCGTACTCTTCAGTAAGCTGTTCTTCTTTATTTAACTGGTAATAAACCGTGGGCAGATCATCAGGTACAATATTAACAATGCACACAAGCCTGTTTGATTCGCTTAAATTAGGGAATGAGCCATGAAAGGTGTTGTTATAAAACGCAATACAATCGCCGGTGGTCATATCAAAAG
>JAQBNQ010000045.1 GCA_028288545.1 Bacteroidota bacterium | reverse complement strand
AAAAGAGTCCTGAATTTGAGGGCGACAGGTTTTCTCTGGCAGAACTGCTAAGCCATCGCGAACAAGAGGTAATGAAATTACTGGCCCGGGGAATGGGACATAAGGAAATAGAAAAAGAGCTGCATATCACCTACGATACAGTTAAAAGTCACCGCAGCAATATCCTTCAAAAACTAAAGTTGGAAAACGTAGCGCAGCTGGTAAAATTTGCCCTGGATAATAAGATCATTGATCGCTTCAGGTAAATTCCGAAGCAAATCAGGACTGAAATATTGGTAACCGTTTTTAATGCTGTACAGCCCACTTCAAAGTCTGTTGCGTATTGCCGGCCTGAACCTTGATCATGTACATTCCTGAAGGTAACAAGTTAACCGGGTGGCTTATCTGCTGTCCGCCGGTTGCAATGCCGCTGTATATCGTTCCCAGCATTTTACCTTCTATCGAAAACAATTGTATCTCGAGGTGCTGGGCAGCCGGTGAACTAACAACCATATCAATAGAAGTACTGGTTGGGTTAGATGATTGAATCTTTACAAGATCGTTGCCGGTAACAGGTTCAATTCCGCTTACAAGCGCTGGCCCGGTAATCCAGTTGATGATAGCTGTATCCAATGGATCCACCGTATGTACAAAATGTCTTACCCAATGACCTTGCTCGTCAACCAGGAACTTGTTGAAGTTCCAATCTACACTTGCATTAGATACCCCGTTTAAATCCTGGCGCTGGAGCCACTTAAAAATAGGAGAGGTATCTCCGGTTACAACATTAACCGTTTGCATGATCTTAAACTCCACCCCATAAGTATGGCAGGTAGTTATGATTTGCGAATCTGTACCGCCCTGGTTTAAAAAGTCGTTGCTGGGAAAGCCGATGATCTCGAAGTTGTTGGCCACGTTGTAACGGGCATATAAGGTATCAAGTGGCGTGTATTGAGGTGTAAAAGCGCAGAAACTGGCGCAGTTTATTACCATTACTTTTTTGCCGTAGTATTGCGACATGCTGATGGTATCGCCATTAATATCTACTGCAGAATAATCATGAAAATTAACCACCTGGGAGGAAGCGCCAATGTACAATGAGACAAAAGCGAAAAGTGTAAATATTTTTTTCATTATATAGTTTAAGTTGGTAAAAGTAGCCATAGTTTATTGTTCAAACAATAAATTTCAGTTAAAGCTCGTTGCAAAGTATTGTAAAATCAGGCAGTTAGAAGAGTATTGATGGTTCAATGCTGTTAAATTAACAGCACGATAAATTTTGATATTTTTAATCCCCCAAATTTTACAATGAGTTTAAACACAATAAATGAATAGAAGTGCCGGTGTATTATGCTTTTTATTGGCCTTAGGCTGTTTTTGCCACGCCCAGGACAATGTTTATATGAAGGATGGGAAATTATTGGGTGATCGCAAAACGCTTGTAAAAAGCTGCGTTGAAGGCATGGGCCATACCGATTCCAGTTCTAACCACGAAGGAATTTGCGATTGCATGATAACCACGCTGGCTACTCACTTTACGTTTAAGGAGTTTATGAAACTGGTGGAAAAGGGGGATATGGATTTTGTGAAACTGATGAAGGATAAAAAGAAGGGGGGCTTCGGCGATGACGTGATGAAGTGCGTTTTTGCTTATACCGCCGAAATGAAAAAAGGAGATACCTCGCAAGGCGAATTTCAAAAGGATTTTTTAAAGAGTTGCATTGCCGAGGCCGCCGGGAAAGAACAAATGAGGGGCTATGATCCTGAGACATATTGCATTTGCATGTTTAATCAAATGAAAGCCGGTGGTCTGGATTTATCAGCTTTAGTTGAAGCCAAGAAGGACTTGAATAACCCAAAGATACAGGAGATGGTTGTTCCGTGTTTACAAAAGGCGAGAGTAGAACAAACGATAGAAGCTGCCGGCGATATATCAGGTCCATCGGATAAAGGAGAGGTACCTCTTTTGGCTTTGGGCAATATTCACCGTGTAAAGCTGCGTTTCGGAAATATTGAAAAGTATTTTACACTGGATAGCGGAGCCAGCGATGTACTGATGAGCAAAGACCTGGAAAAGGAATTACTTAAAAGCGGGGCTCTCCTAAAAAGCGATTATGTTGGCGAGCAGACATATTACTTAGCCGATGGCTCGAAAGTAAGAGGCAAAAATTATTACCTGAGCGGAATAGGCATTGGTGACTTTACTGTAAATAAAGTGATGATAGGGGTATTGGAAAGCGATAAAGCCAGCCTGTTGTGCGGAAAATCTCTTTTAGGCAAGTTTTCGGCCTGGAGGGTTGACAACACTAACTCTAAACTGATTTTGACTAAATAGGTCAAATGAACATCTTCAACCAAAATGAATTTGATATCCGCTTTGAATGGGGGATGAAAGGTGTTGAGGTATTGGCGCCAATTTCGGACGTGATTATAATTGTTGATGTGCTCTCGTTTTCTACCTGCGTTGATATTGCCACAGGTAATGGCGCCCTGGTATATCCCTATCGATGGAAAGATGAATCAGCCGCGGTTTATGCCACTCAAATAGGAGGCGCGGTAGCCGGAAAACGCGAAAACCCTGAAAGCGGATATTCTTTATCTCCTTCTTCTTTAATTACAATCCCGACAAATACAAAATTGGTTTTGCCTTCGCCCAACGGCGCCACACTCAGTTTGGCAACAGGTAAGGTCACTACCATTTGCGGTTGCCTGAGAAATGCCCGGGCGATAGCAAATTACTCGCAAACGGCCGGAACCAGGATTGCCGTAATTGCAGCCGGGGAGCTATGGCCCGATAGCAGCTTAAGACCCTGCTTTGAGGACTTAATAGCCGCAGGAGCGATCATTTCCTTCCCTCAAGGCTCCTTATCGCCCGAAAGCAAGGCGGCCTTATCTGTTTTTAGTGCTTACGACAACCTTTATGAGGAAATCAGGCGCTGCTCATCGGGCAAGGAACTATTGGCGAGGGGCTTTGAAAATGATGTAAAAATTGCCTCCGAATTTAACGTAAGCCTTAATGTGCCCCTATTGACCGAAGGAGCATATAGGCCGGCCGGTTTTTTAATTTAAACCCTCATTTGGATTTTTAGAAACAATACCTATATTTGCCGTCCCAAAAAATTAAGACATTTATGCCTAAGCAAAAGACAAATTCCGGAGCCAAGAAGAGATTCAAAGTTACCGGATCAGGTAAAATAAAGCGCGCTAAAGCATTT
>JAQBNQ010000036.1 GCA_028288545.1 Bacteroidota bacterium | reverse complement strand
CAGGAAGTTCACGAACACATGGGTTGCAAGCAAGGAACCAAAGATTTAAAACCACCACCTTACCCTTTAATTCCGAGAGGCTTAGTTTTTTACCTGTAATAGTAGTTGAATTAAATAAAGGTGCTTTGCAACCAATAAAAGTATTCAGGTAATCGTCCCAGTGCGGGTCATAGATATTACCACTGTCGGTTTGCACCATACGTGGCTGGTAATCGCGCTTAAAGCATAATGAATCCTGAGAAAAAACAAACTGCATAAGCAGATTAAAAACAAGGAAAGAAAAGCTCCTCATTTTCTATATCTCCTGTAAATGCTCTGTCTTATAGCTGTGCTCCATAATAATGCGCACCGAGGTTGGACTTGGACTTTTCATTTTGGCGTTAAGCATTCTTTTTGCCCTTATCATTTCCATCATATCTTCCTGTAAAGAAGGGTCTTTTGCCAGCTCCAGTGCCAGAAACTCTTTTTGGGACTCGGTAGTTTCATTGTAGGCGTGGAGGAGAAGAAGTTCAAGTGTAGATGTTATTTCCATTGTTTGATTTTTTAAGGTTATGTTTTTCATTTTAACAACATTAAAACGCCCATTAAAAATATTATTGTGTTTAGCGCCCATAAAAAACCAGTCTTGCTATTTTTTTATGGATCTTCCTTAAAAAACGAAAATCCACCCCGAATATTTCGGGGTGGATACCAGAATTAAAACAACAAATGTTATTACTACCTGTAAACTACGTTATTCTCCTCCATCATCTTGCGCAAATTGATCAGCGCATATCTCATTCTGCCTAAGCAGGTATTGATGGGTGCCTTAGTGTAATCACTAACTTCTTTAAAGCTGAAGTTGAAGAAGTGGCGCAGTATTACTACTTCCTTCTGTTCCTCAGGCAGTTGCTCGATCAATTCCTTCAGTTTGCCTTCAAACCTTTCCAATTGAACGTGTTCTTCCATTGGGGTTTCTTCAAACTTCATGTATTTAAAGATATCGTCTCCTTCGCTGGTTACAATCCCCGGAACCCTCTTCAGTTTCCTGAAATGGTCAATACAAAGGTTATAGGCTATACGGGCCACCCAGGGTGCAAACTTGCCCTCTTCATTATACTTGCCTGCCCGTAGCGTGTCAATAGCCTTGATAAAGGTCTCCTGGAAGATATCTTCTGCCAGGTATTGATCCTTCACCATCAGGTATATTGATGTGAAAATTTTGTCCTTGTGACGCTTAATAAGTCTTTCGAGGGCAATTTCATTGCCTGCGATGTACTGGTCAACCAGTTCCTGATCGCTCATAACTTGAGTGCGCATAACGTTACGTTTTTTAGGTTAAGAAATAATAAAAACGTAAAGTGTTGGAATAGGCTTAAAACTTTTTAATGAGTAAATAGTTATCAGGTATGTCGTTGCTATCCCCCGAACGAAAGGGAAAAAATGATTTCGGTTCATTTTGTTGGTGCTTAAAAATACTGCTTTGGTTTTCACCGGAATAAAACAGAAACTGTTTTTTTCCCGTGCCTACCGTGCTTTATCATTTAAAAGCTCCTAACTTGCAACGACACACTGACAGCGTAAAAAGTTTGAACAATAATTGAAGATTTAAGAATAGAAAATAAGCCTGAAAAATTACTTTTGCGAATCTTTAAAAATGAAGTAGAAACAGATTGCTATAGGCTTGTGCGTTTTATTGTTATTCCAAAGTTAAAAAAAATAAATTGAATTCACCAAATAAATTTGCGGTCAACGAAAAAAAGATTTTTATAAAGGGTGCACGAGTGCACAATTTAAAGGACGTTGACGTTGAATTACCAAAGAACAAATTCATTGTGATAACAGGTGTTTCTGGTTCAGGCAAATCGTCCTTAACCATTGACACCCTTTATGCCGAAGGACAAAGAAGATACGTTGAATCGCTTTCCTCTTACGCCCGCCAGTTTCTTACCCGTATGGATAAACCTGATGTTGACTATATAAAGGGTTTGTGTCCTGCTATAGCCATTGAACAGAAGGTATCCACCCGTACTACCCGATCCACCGTTGGCTCGCTAACAGAGATATACGATTACCTGAGGCTTTTGTTCGCCAGGGTAGGCAAAACCTATTCCCCTGTTTCGGGCGAATTGGTTACCAAACACGAGGTAAAGGATGTTACTGACTTCATTTTCAACCTTAAAGAGGGCGAAAAGGTGTACATATATTTTGAAGATAAAGTGCGGAAGAATTTTGGTGACGATATCAGGCTGTTCCTTCAAAAAGGGTTTACGCGTATCCGTTTTGGTAAAGAGATAGCAAAAATTGAGGAGTTACTTGAAAATAAAGAAGCCCTTAAAAGCAAGCCAACTAAAATTGCCGTTCTTGTTGATCGTATCGTGGTAAAAAAGGACGATGAAGATTTGCGTTCGCGCGTGGCAGATTCTGTGCAGACGGCCTTTGGCGAAGGACACGGAGAATGCCTTATTGTTTTGGAATCGGGCGTTGAAAAGACTTTCTCAAATAAATTTGAAGCCGACGGAATAATATTTGAAGAACCCAGTCCGCATTTTTTCAACTTTAATAACCCTTACGGTGCCTGCAAAACCTGCGAAGGATTTGGTACCGTAATCGGTTTGGATGAAGACCTTATTTTTCCTGACAAAGAGCTTTCGGTTTACGAAGGAGTTATTGCGCCATGGCGCGGCGAAAAAATGAGCGAATGGGCGGAGCCGCTTATTAAAAAGGGAGTGATGTTCGACTTCCCCATCCACCGGGCCTATAAGGATTTGAGCAAGGCTGAGAAAAAACTTTTATGGACC
>JAQBNQ010000028.1 GCA_028288545.1 Bacteroidota bacterium | reverse complement strand
CAGGCAATACAGTTCTGTATAAACCATCTGAATTTTCTTCGCTAACCGGTTTAGAGATTGAAAGATTTTTAAAACAAGCCGGTGTGCCTGATGATGCTTTCCAGGTGGCAATTGGTGGTGGCGAAGTAGGCAAGGCACTTTTGGAACTTCCTTTTGACGGATATTACTTTACCGGCAGCTATAAAACCGGTCAATACATTTACGAAAAGGTGGCCCCTAAAATGGTGCCGTGTCAATTGGAGTTAGGAGGAAAAGACCCCTTGTATATTGCAGATGATGTGAAGGACATTAAAAACATTGCAGCCGGTACAGCCGACGGCGCCTTTTACAATAACGGACAAAGCTGTTGTTCTGTAGAACGTATTTACGTGCACGAAAAAGTATATGACCAATATGTAGGTGAGTTTGTGAAAGAAGTACAAGGCTACAAAGTTGGCGCCCCTAATGGCGATGGAGTATACATTGGCCCACTCACCCGCAAGGCACAATTAGAATTTGTAGAGGGCCAGGTTAAAGACGCTGAGGAAAAGGGCGCAAAAATTTTAACCGGTGGCAAACGCAGCAGTAGTAAAGGATATTATTTTGAACCTACTGTATTAACCGATGTGAACCATAACATGAGCGTTATGAAAGAAGAATCTTTCGGGCCGGTTATTGGTATTATGAAGGTGAAAGACGATGCCGAAGCAGTGAAACTTATGCAGGACACCGAGTACGGCTTAACTGCAGCGGTTTATACCGACTCACAGGACCGCGCTGAAAAACTACTCGCCCAAATAAATGCAGGTACCGGTTATTGGAATTGTTGCGACCGCGTAAGCGCAGCCTTGCCATGGAGCGGCAGAAAACATTCGGGTTTTGGAGCAACTTTATCACACTCAGGTTTAAGGGCGTTTACTCATCCTAAAGCGTATCACTTAAGGGGCTACAAGGTGTAATGTTTTATGGCCAGGGCATTTAAGATCATAACCGGTAGATTAGTGATTCGCTGCTATGATCCTGCAACAGATGCTGCCATCCTCAAAAAATCAATTGATGAAAGTTTGGAGCATTTAAAACCTTGGATGCCCTGGGCCTGGCACGAACCTGAACTATTAGAAGCAAAAGCAGAACGAGTCAAAAAATTTAAAGATAAATTCTACTCAGGAGAGGATTATATGTTCGGTGTATTTAACCTGGACGAAACGGTACTACTAGGCTCCAGCGGTTTACACACGCGACGGGAAGAAAGCGCCCGTGAGATCGGCTATTGGGTACATAAGGATTACATCAACAAAGGTATAGCCACAGAGATTGTTTGCGCTCTTACCAAAGTGGCATTTGATATAGAACTTTTAAACCGACTGGAAATTCGCTGCGATACAAATAATACAGCAAGCGCTAAAGTTTCCGAAAAATGCGGTTATGTTTTAAAGGAGATTTTGAAAGGCGCGATGAAGGATGTGCATGGGGAAGACAGGGATACCATGGTTTGGGAAGTGACGAAGGAGAACTATACACAAAGTGCTATAAGGAATTTTATGCTGAGCGCTTTTGATAAAACAGGCGTCGAAATTAAACCGTAAATAAAAATGCCATCCCGATGGATGGCATTTTGCTTGAAGGATTCATTCGCTAATTGCCTCATTGATTAATTCTTCCCTCCCAATAGTAAAATCTCATTAGCTACAACTTCCGTAACATACTTTTTGTTCCCTTCCTTATCGTTATAACTGCGGGTAGTTAGTTTTCCTTCAATAGCTACCTCCTTTCCTTTTTGAAGATATTGTTCAACAATACCAGCCAGTTTACCCCAGGCCACAATGTTGTGCCAATTGGTTTCGGTTACCTTTTCACCCTTGTCGTTGTTGTAGGTTTCGCTGGTAGCGATGGAAAACTTAGCCAGCTTACTATTGCTGTTAAGGTTTTTTACTTCGGGGTTTTGCCCCAGGTTGCCTATCAGGCGAACGCTGTTTCTTAGATTGCTCATTGTTTAAAAATTTGGTTAGTTAAATAATGATGCAAAGATGAGATGGAGCCGATCCGACAGTCGTATGATAATTGTTTATAGTGGTAACTATATAGGTGTTTAAGTACGCCAATTTTTAACACTATAAAACAAGGGAAATGAAAACTAAAAAGACAGCAAAGAAAGATATAGAGAAGAAACAGCAGGAAAGCGAAATAGATAAGGCATGGAGCGAATTGTATGAGATAGCAGACGGCTGTATAGTGCGGTATGAAGGCGTAATGAATCGCGCGGATTTTATAGAGGAAGGCAAAAGGATTTTTGATTTGAAATTTAAAGCTCCAAATAAGGAATTATAGGTATTTTGATCTTTATATGGGCAAGACTACGGAAGCATTTTGTAGTGTTAAGCATTTTGAACTGCAAAACATAGACTATTGCAATGTCTACGATATTTCAATAGTAAATCACAAATTATTTAATGAAACCGGTATAATGCGAGGTCCTCAAGTAATGATGAGCATGGGCCATCTTGAGGTTGAAGATTTTCGAATCAATAAAGGAGTTGCCTTTGCCAAACTTTTATGGCCTGATTCTGTTCCCGACGAAAAATTTTGGGAGGTGCTACACAATCAACTAGTATACTTCCAGACTTGCGTTGCCATGTTTTATACTTATTTGTGGTTTGTAAAAGACAATAGCGTATGCGGTGGAACTGTTTACGGCAAAGTTTTAACAAGTGAAGGAGAAGAATTTGACTACTTAACTTGTCCGGATAATATTACAAATAGCGCAGGGCTCCAGGAACGAGTTTCTTTTACGGCAGATGAACTTAGTTCTTGCATAGACATTGCCAATAAATATCAGTCTTTATACCCTCGCGAATCCCTTGAAATGAGATTTCTAAAAAAGGCCAATCCTAAAAACCATTTGAACAGAATAGACAGAGCAATGGAGTTTTTACTAGAAATGCGAAGGGTACAGCCTTTAACATATAAAGTTGCTATGTGTGGCCCCATTTTTGAGAGCTTGTTCTCAACGGATATAGAAGCTGTTTCCCATAAAATCGGGGAAAGAGTGGCTTATTATATCGGTGAAAATGAACAAGACAGGATTGATATTTATGATACCGTCAAGGCCATGTATAGCGTCAGGTCGCGTTTTTTCCATGGAGATGTAATAGAAAATAAACATCTCCGGTGGCCCACTATTACAGAGTTGTCAAAAAGAACAGATGAAATTCTTAGGAGGGCGTTGACCAAAGTTATACGTGAGGATAGCTTAATTTTTTCCCGTCCAAAAGATGACATACCCGATCAGGGAATAGAGGGATTAAATACTTTTTTTAAAAACCTGATTTTCCCGAAGCCAAAAGATTTAACAAAATAAACTTGTAAGACAAAGTTTTACAGCTTATATTTGTCTTACAATGAAAGACGAAAAAGAACATAAGGAAACCTCAATAACATTCCGCACATCAGAGGAATTAAAGAGTAGGCTATTAGCTATGGCAATGCAAGAGAGCCGCACACTAAGCAATATGATTGAAGTTCTTTTAGAGAAAGCAATCGAAACTTCTAAGAATAAGAAGTGATATTTTTTTATCCCAATAGTAAGACAAAGTAAGACATGAAAACATTTAAATCAATACTGGCATTTCAAAGAGCATTCGACACAGACGAAAAATGTAGGGAACATTTGGAGTTAAGCAGGTGGAACGGTACACCAGTTTGCCCGTTCTGTAAATCTACCAACGTACACAGACACCCGAACGGCAAGAAGTTTAACTGCAAGGTTAAGGGTTGCCGCAAGATATTTTCTGTAACCGTAGGAACCATTTATGAAAACAGCAAAATAGGTTTGAGCAAATGGTATTTGGCAACATACATTTTAACCAATCACAGCAAAGGTATAAGCAGTTTACAGTTAGCCGGATGGCTGGATTGTACCCAAAAAACCGCATGGTTTTTGAACCATCGTATTCGTGAAATGCTCACAGAAAACGAGCCGCGACTACTGTCTAACGTAGTTGAAGCGGACGAAACTTTCATAGGTGGTAAGGCTATCAATAAGCACAAGAGCAAAAGAAACAACACTAAGGCTGATGGCAGTTTCAATCCTATTGAAGATAAAACACCTGTACTTGGTATGGTAGAGCGAGGCGGCAAAGTAATTACGAAGGTTGTAACAAAGGTAAACGGAGAGGATTTAAAGCTGTTTATCCGTTGGAACGTAGTTGAGGGCTCAACACTATACACCGATGAATTAGCCGCCTATAAACGATTAGGAAAGCTATACACACATGAAACAGTAAACCACGGGAGCGGTGAATATGTTAGAGGCAAGGCACATACAAATACTATTGAGGGATTTTGGTCTTTGCTGAAACGTCAAATCGTAGGCATTCACCATTCAGTTAGCCCGAAGCACTTACAGAGATACACCAACGAAAGCGCGTTTAGATATAACCAAAGAGGGTTAACGCAGGACGTTAAATTTGAACAGGCAATAGGTCGTTGTGAGGGGAGATTGAAGTATGAAGATTTGATTGCTTAGGTTTAATTACCTTTGCTTATCCAAAAAGAAAAAGGGAGTGGCGGCAAACCATTCCCTTTCAATATCTTTTTTGTTATGCTAATTTCTCACCATCAGCATGGCAAAGATATTCTTTCGCCATCACTTTTCAAATCAATTATATGGAATCATTGACAATTGATAAGCAGGAAGAAGCGATAAAGGAATTGCAAACCCGTATTTTGTCTAATATTAAAAACATAACGGATAGCAACGCTTCGGCATCAACGAAAATACAATTACTAGAATCTGAATTGAACGAACACAAAAGACAATCCCGCTCTATTATTCGGGCAAATTATTCCTGATGTCCCTTGCAATGCGATGCAGATCATCTATTTTATCATGCAGTTTTTTTATTTCATCTAGGGCCTCTTCGGCCTTCGAAGCTGCATCTTCGGCATCTGATTCAGCATCCTCTCCGGCGCTTTGGGCTTTTTTAATAAGGCTCTTTAACTCTTTAAATTGTTCTTCAGTCATAAAAATTTTGTTTGTTATAAAATAAGGGCGGCAACTTTTCGACGGGAGCCGCCCTTTATCATTTTAAAGATAACTTATTTACCTTTGCCATATGGCAGAAAAGAAGAAAGCAAAGCAGGTTATTAACGCAAGTTGGGAGGACGTTATTAAAGCATCGGTAAAAGGCAACCCCAAACCGAAACCTAAGAAGAAAGCAAAATAGTATATTTGTATTCAGCAAGTCGGTTTTGACCGTTTTATCAGAGGCTTACGGGACACCGTAAAACATTGACCTTGCAGACCCGCTCTTTGAACCCTAGGCTATCACAGCCGCTTTGATTTGTCATTGGCGCTTCGCGTCCGGTGTTGTATCACCGAAAATGACAGGTCAAAAAAATCAAATCAACCATTCCCGCAACCCTATTTTCCTTCATGCTTAAACACGTATGTAGTTACCTTTATAGTCGGAAATACGCGTTTGTTGTCGTTTGTAAATGATTTTATTAAATTGCATTAAATGAATGAAACAAAAACCTGCCTTAGCTGTGGCAAACCCATACTGGGACGAAGCGACAAAAAATTTTGCGATGACCAATGCCGCAATAGCTACAACAATCAATTAAACAGCGACAGCACCAATTACGTACGGAACATCAATAATATTTTGCGCAAGAACAGGAGGATATTGGAAGAGCTGAACATAGATGGTAAAACCAAATTGCCTAAAACCAAATTGCTCGAAAGAGGTTTCAACTTCAATTACTTTACAAGTCTGCTTACTACTAAGTCGGGTAAAACATACCATTTCTGTTATGAACATGGATATTTGCCCATAGAAAATGATTGGCTAATATTAGTAATACGCGATGGCGAAAGGACATAGCTAAAATAAAAATGATTGTTGCAACAGCGACTATTTCCTAGACAGCGCTTCGGTTTAAGGGGATAAGAAAAATAAAATGTGATATAGCAGTTTATCCGCTTTTGCTATTTTCATCTCATTATAATTGCTTAAATATGAACGCTGTTATAATATAATTTATAATTACAGAGTATCCACAACAATTAAATAAATATGAAAAGCGAAATCAAAAACGGTGTACTGGTTATTTCTTTTGATGCTAATTTGCTGGGAGCTCACATAATGGGCCCGTTTATCGATCTGATTAAAAGCAGTCTCGAAGAAGGCAATAAAAAAGTATTGCTGAATCTTTCATCCGTTCAGTTTCTTGATAGCACCGGTTTGGGAATGATGCTAAGCGGCATTTCAAAGATCCGTAGTGCCGGCGGACAAATGGTTCTTTGCAATGTACCCGACCAGGTAAAAAAGTTGTTGAAAATGACCAAACTCGAATCTACTTTTAACCTACAACCTGATGAGGCCGCCGCACTCGGTTTACTGGCCCAGCATTAATTTATTTGATACTCCTTCTGTTATAATTTATTGGCTGAAAAATTCCTTCGGCAATTTGCGCTGACCGGAATCATCATGCAATCAAAAAGGATAGTGTTATTTTGTCCCCTGTAATCAAAAACAATAACAATGCAAGACGGAGTTTATTATAGCGACTATTTGCAACTCGATAAAGTATTGGGCGCTCAAAACCTGGAGAGTGATAAAGAAGGACAAACCCATGCGCACGATGAAATGCTGTTCATTATTATCCATCAATCATACGAACTTTGGTTTAAACAAGTATTGTACGAAGTAGGATCGGTAATAGAGATAATGTCGCAGCCTAACATACAGGATAACTCGCCTGATCTGTTTGTTGCCAATCATCGTTTAAAAAGAGTAGTAGTTATTTTACAGGTGCTGATAGATAAGATCAACATCCTGGAAACCATGACACCGCTGGATTTCCTCGACTTCAGGAATATGCTCAGGCCTGCTTCAGGATTTCAGAGTATCCAATTCAAGCTGCTGGAGGCTTACCTGGGTTTAAAAATGGAAAACCGCCACGGTAAAGAATATTATATCAGTGCCTTAAGACCTGAGGATGCCAAATTGATAAAGGATGCGGAACTTAAAAAGCCGCTGATTGATTTAGTAAATGAATGGTTGGAGCGAATGCCTTTTTTTGATAAAAAAGAGTTTTGGCCGGATGT
>JAQBNQ010000022.1 GCA_028288545.1 Bacteroidota bacterium | reverse complement strand
GCGAAAGTATTTTCGACGTATAATCGGCCAGGATAGGGTTTTGTTTATCCTTTTGGGTTTCAATCAAGGTCATTACATATTGGTAATCGGCGCCATCGCTGGTATGATTATCCAAAAACACTTCGGGGTTCCAGGTATTTACTATTTGCTCAAAAGCCAGTGCATTGTGGCTATCAACCTTTATAAAATCGCGGTTCAGGTCAAGGTTGCGGTAATTGCCCCTGAAACCGTAGGCGCGCGGGCCATTTTGGTTAATACGGCTTACCCCGCGGTTAAGGCAGCCGTCGATATTGTAAACCGCTATAATACATATAACCACATCTTTCGGCAAGGCATTTTTCTTGAGCAGATCGCGGGTAAGCATCATGCTGGCATCAATACCTTCCGGTTCGCCGGGATGAATACCATTATTGATCAGCAGCACTCTTTTATTCTGCTTTTTGATCAATTGCGGATCGAAAACCTTATCGCGCGATAATACAATAAGGGTTAGCGGTTTGCCAACGTCAGTCGTGCCGTAGTTAAGCAGTTTCATTTGCGGATATTGCCCGCTTAGTTTTTGATAGTAACCAATTATTTCGCTGTAGGCAGCCGTGTAGTTTTTATCTCTGCTTAATTCAAAAGGGGTAAGCTGGGCTTGGGCCCGGCCAGTCATAAAACAGATGAGCGCTAGTGAAAAAATATTTTTCATGAATAGGATTTTGACAAATATAGCCATGGGAGGTATAGAATGCGAATAAGGAGGCAAGAATTAAGAAGAAGAAAAAAGTAGGAGATGTATTAACAGAATGCCATTATATCATTTCTCTAACCTCTTGTTGGATCTTTTTAGGAAGGCTGTTGAATACTAAGTGGTACGAGTGGTCGACCATGTCAACTAGCTGCTTGCTGGTTAAAACACCATCCATAAATACGGTATTCCACATTTTTTTATTCATGTGGTAACCCGGCCGAACTTCGGTATAGCGCTCGCGCAGCTCAACGGCCAGTTCGGGGTCGCATTTTACGTTGAAGCTGTTGCCGACGCTTATGTCGGCAAGTAAAAATATTTTTCCGCCTACTTTAAAAACGAGGGTGTCGTCACCAAAAGGCAGCCCTTCGGTCGCTCCCGGCTTTTGCAGGCAATAATCACGAAGCTCTTCTAAGTTCAAATCAATATTTTGACAGCCGGACTGTTTTGTTATATGATACTATATTACCGAAAAAATATTTGAACTCGACAAAAATTTGCCGGTATTGATCGGGCGCATTATTTTTAAATTTCGCGCTCGGGTCGCTATATCCGTCAATGCCTGAACCAAATACAACGTTATGCGCATATCCGAGATCAATGGCGTACGCTGGTTCTTCGTAAGCATTGTAAAGTTTAACTTCGTAGCCAATACGTAGCGGTATTATAACACCAATATTGCTGTTACTTCCGGGAAATCTATAAGAAGCGTCATAAATACTATAGCGTTGATTTTGGATTGAGTTTGACATCAGCCCTATTCCGGTTCCAACATAAAAGTTTTTTACAAAGTTCAGGAAAGGGTTATCATGATAGTCCATTCCGGCGCCTAACTGCAGGTCGCCGCGTACAATAGCCGCTTTATAATGGTTGTCATATTGACGCCCGTATTTGTCCAAAGCAGGCGTTAAACCGCCGCCCGATAATTGGCCTGACTGAATTTCGGCTGTAATAGGCAAATAGGGATTATAATTATAAATAAAATTCATGTGAAACTCGGGATGATTATACTGATTATTCACATTTGTATAGCCACGTATATAGCTTGCGCCAACGCCAATCCCGTATTCCTGGTAATTATAGGCGAGTTGTCCTTTTGCAACTATTACTATAAAAACAAAAATCGAAAGTAAAATAAATTTTTTCATAAGAAATATAATTAACCTTTACAAATTCTGTACCATCTTATTGGTTACAATTAGTTAAAATCAATAGTTCGGGGTAACCAGGGTAGCGGCAATTAATCAAACCGCATTGCGATTGAAACCAAATAGGAATTGGCTTTTGTACGGTAAAGTGCATGATTTTGTTACGTAGCGATTAATTGCGCTGCCAGACAGGGTCAATGTTTGCCAATAATAGCCGGGAACTTGAAAAGCAGGCATGACCAATAATCGTATTGACCACAAAAAGATATAAACACGGGGAAATTTGGCATGAAATCAAAAAATCGCGGAAATGTTATTTGTTTTTCAAATAACGTTTGACGCCAATAATGATTTGCCGGTACTGGCCAATGGTTGAATGCTGAAATCTGCTGTTCGGATCGTTGTATCCGTCTAATCCGCTGCCAAACACTATATTATGGGTATATCCGATATCAATGGCGTAACGCACATCATTTACGGCATCGTAAATCTTCAGTTCGTGCCCAATACGCAATGCTATTGTCGGATTAACACTATGGTCGGAGCCTCCAAACCGGTATGTTGGTACATAAATGCTATAACGTTGTGCGTTAACATTGTTAGAAATAATCCCTGCCCCCGTGCCGATATAAAAGTTTTTTATAAAGTTCAACAGGGAGCGACCATTTTTATTGAACAGCGGGCCGTTGGTATTAAGCATACCCTCTAACCGGAAATCGGCGTGAAAATTGAAAGCTAAATATCGATTACTATATGCTCGTCCGGAGATGTCTTCATACGGCTTTAAGCCACCTCCGGATAACTCGCCCGCTTGCAATTCTGCCACCCAGGATAAATTAGGCTTATGATTATAAACGATACTAAGATTAAGTCCGGGACGATCATATTGCAAATTGAGATTTGTATAGCCGCGTGAATATGCTACATCTGTACCCATTGCAAATGTTGGGCGTTCCTCGTCCTGGGCTTTACAAATAAACGCCGGAATTATTGCAATAAAGAGCAGGATAACTTTTTTCAATACTTAAACTAAGGGTTGATATTTACAATTTTTAATTTGCTTAATACTGTCTGTTGCCAGTATTTTTCGCCCGGTAAAAAATTGTTGTCACAAATATAATATTATGAAATTATTAGTCAAGTACCTGTTGTGTAGTATTTTATATTATGAAGTTGTTGACGTGTGTCCGATCCGCTTCTGGTGCATTTATATTAATCGAAAAGCAATGGTAAAGTTAAGCTCTTAGTTAATCAATTGCCGGTTATTGGAATAGTAATTGCTCATTTGGACAAACATGGACATGCGGCAATTGCACCGGCTGATTAAAAGATATGTGTTTGAGAAATTTGGGGAAAATCAACGGCTTTGGAAAGGGTGTATTACTTGTTGCTAAGCTAATATTAAAGCACATAATTTTTCAATGCTGTATTTTTGCTTGATATTTACAACTTTGAGCTTCGTAATTTGGTTTGCGAATTAACTTTGTCATCCGGCCCATATTGCTTTTTTAAAATATATCCACATGAACTTATCACTCAATTACACGGTTACCGAACGTTTTTTACGTTATGTTGTTGTCGATACACAATCTGATCCCAGTTCCGAATCCTTTCCGTCAACCGAAAAACAGAAAAATCTGGGTCAGATATTGGTCAACGAACTGCGGGCCATTGGTGTAAATGACGCCCATCTTGACGAATTCGGATATGTGTACGCCACCGTACCCGGCAATTCTGAAAAAAGTAACGTCCCGGTAATTTGCCTGTGTTCGCACATGGATACTTCGCCCGACTGCAGCGGGTTAAATGTAAAACCCATTATACATAAAAATTACCAGAGGACTGATATTGTTTTGCCCGATGACCTTTCGCAGGTGATCAGGATGAGTGAACACCCCGACCTGCGCAATCAAATCGGTAACGATGTAATAACAGCAAGCGGCACCACCTTGCTTGGTGCTGATAACAAAGCCGGGTTGGCCGAAATTATGGATGCCTGCTACCAGTTGGTTAATCATCCCGGGATCAAGCATGGCCCGATCAGGATACTGTTTACGCCGGATGAGGAGATTGGCCGCGGCGTGGATAAACTGGACATGAAAAAGCTGGGCGCATATGCGGGCTATACAATTGACGGCGAAAGCGCGGGTAACATGGAGAACGAAACGTTTTCGGCTGATGGCGCAAAACTCACGATAAAAGGGATAAGCGCACACCCGGGTTTTGCAAAGGGCAAGATGCAAAGCGCGATAAAAATCGCAGGCCGGATCATCGCCGCCCTCCCTGTTGAACTATCGCCCGAAGGAACAGCGGTTAAACAGGGATTTGTACACCCGGTTGCCGTTGAAGGGCACGTTGAAGCAGCAAGTATTGATTTTATTATACGCGATTTTACAGATGAGAAACTCGTCGAACATGCCAACGCTATACGTACAATTG
>JAQBNQ010000622.1 GCA_028288545.1 Bacteroidota bacterium | reverse complement strand
TCATTCGACCTATGCATCTTTTTCCCCGTTTGGTCAACGTTGTACCTTATTTCAAACAGAAAACCGACCTGAATGATCAGGTCGGTTTAATCGTCAACTAATTCTAAAAAAGGTAATCAACTTGTTATTCAGCCTCAACGTTTATGCTTTCTGCTATTTCAGAAAGTTTCTCATCGGCCGCTTTTTCTTCATCTCTTCCAAATTGATACTTGTAGCATCTACAAGATCCTGGTAAACGTACTTGACGAAAAATTATGCCCAAGGATTAAGCACCACCTTCACACAATTTTCCTCTTTATTCTTAAATATCTTATACGCGTGAGATATTTCAGTTAACGAAAGCCGGTGTGTAATAATATCGTTTAACTTAACTTTGCCCTCTACCACATATTTCAATAATGTGTCTATATGCTTATGAGCCGGGGCCTGCCCGCCTTTTAAAATAATTCCTTTATCAAAGAATTGCCCAACAGGAAAATTATCATAGGTAGTTGGATAAACACCCAATACCGACACTGTTCCCCCTCTCCTTACGGCGCTCATGCAGGTTTCCAAAACCTTAGGAGAACCTTTTTCAATATTAACTACCGCCTTTACCTTGTCTAAAAAATTATGGTCCGGTTCAAACCCCACGGCCTCAACGACCAGGTCGGCTCCACGCCCTTGTGTGGCTGCCCGTATTTGCTCCACAACCTCCTTTCCATCCTTTTGCCATAAAATAGTTTCGCAGTCTGCGGCTTCTTGAGCCTTGGCAAGTCGATACGGGACCGTATCGACAATGATAACTCTTTCAGCCCCTCGCAACCTGGCACTTTTAGCGGCCATAATACCAACGGGACCCGAGCCAAAAATAGCCACGGTTTCCCCGCCCTGAATATTGCCCCAGTCAATGCCGGTATAACCCGTTGGAAATATATCCGTTAGAAATAATACTTGCTCATCGGTTAAAGTATCAGGTACAATGCGTGGACCGTAATCTGCATAAGGCACACGCACGTATTGTGCCTGGCCGCCGTCATATCCTCCATACAAATCAGTATAGCCAAATAATGCTCCTCCCTTCTCAGTCAACAATCCTCCTTCAGGACCATAATGTTCAGGATTACTGTTTTCGCAATGACCGGGCAAGGAATGCTCGCAAAAAAAACAATGCCCGCAAGCGATGGGAAAAGGCACAACTACCCTGTCCCCGCGCTTCAAATTCTTAACTCCTTTCCCTACTTCTTCAATAATGCCCATAAACTCATGACCCAATACCATAGGACGCAATTGAGGAATTCCACCTGAATATATGTGGAGGTCCGAACCGCAAATAGCGGTTGCAGTAACTTTTATAATCGCATCGCGCTCTTCTTTAATGATGGGGTCATCCACCGTATCACAGGTGATTTTGCCAGCTCCATGTATAACTGCTGCTTTCATAATATAGAATTTATAATTTAAGAATGTGCGTTCGCCAGAGAATTCTATTTTTTACTTTTGTCTACCGGCTCCTGTCTCTTTTTGGTCTCATCGGCTACGGTGCTGTCCGGAGTAATTCCTGAAATTCCTACCTGCATTTTATTCATCGTCCCCGAAATAACCATATCCTTCCCGCTCATAAGCGCATCATAGCCGTCCTTGGCAACATCAGCAGGGCTTGCCATTTTACTTTTGTCCTGAACGGCTTTTGAATCAAGCATATCCGCTTTATTAAAAAAGTCAGTATCAGTAACACCTGGAAGAAGCGCGGTTACCACAATACCGGTATCCTTTAATTCGCTCCGTATGGCTTCGGTAAACGATTGTATAAAAGCTTTGGTGCCATGATATATGGATTGATATGGCCCGGGCCCCTTGGAAGCGATAGAAGAGAGGTTGAGGATTTTTCCCTCGTTGTGCGCCAGCATATCCTTCAGAAAGGCTTTGGTTAAAACAACTACGGAACAAATGTTCAAACGAATAATATCAAGCTCCCTCTTGATATCCGTATCCTTGAATTGACCATACTGGCCTTGTCCTGCATTATTCACAAGAATATTTACTTGCAGGCCTTTAGCTTTAACCTCATCATACAGTTCGGCCGCGGCGTTTTGCCCAAAAAGATCCTTGACGAGTATCTCTATCTTTACATTCAAAGAGGCTAATTCTTTGGCAACATTATCCAATTCAGCTTTCGTACGAGAAACAAGAATTAAATTGTGTCCGTCTTTTGCAAAGAGTTTGGCCAACTCATAGCCAATGCCACTGGTAGCGCCTGTTATAAGTGTATATTTTTCCATAATTATTTTTAGCCACAAGCGAAACGATAAGTGTGCCAAAAAAGATAATTCCCATGCATTGTACCGTCCTGATTGCGGCATACTCAAAATGGGATATAATTGCTACAGGAAAAAAGTCCACATGATTATATGGCAACAGGTAATTCGCCTAATGTCCCGTTTTTCTACACTTACTTTTTTGGAACACCTTTTGCGTTAGTGACCCAATATTGGAAAACCACTTTTCTCACACTTTAAAAACACTATATGAAAAACTCAACAGTAAAACCATCACAGGATGACGTAAAAAGTAAAAGCAGTTCATCTGATTCCAAAGCGGGTGCAGCCACTGGTCTGCGCAAATTATTTGTAGATGAGCTGAAAGACATCTATTGGGCGGAAAAGGCTTTGACCAAGGCCATACCCAAAATGATTAAGAATGCGACTTCCGAAGAATTGGTAGATGCATTAACCAGGCATTTGGAAGAGACGCAGGGACATGTAACCCGTTTGGAGGAAGTGTTTGAAGCTATTGGCGAAAAGGCAGTAGCCAAAAAATGTGAGGCGATGGATGGTTTAACCAAAGAAGCCGACGAAATAATGAAGGACACTGAAAAGGGCGTTGTTCGTGACGCGGGCATTATCGCCGCCGGCCAAAAAGTTGAGCATTATGAAATTGCCACCTACGGTACTTTGATTTCTTTCGCCAAAACTTTACGTGAAGATGAAGCGGCCTCTATTTTGCAAAGCACTTTAGAGGAGGAAAAAGCTGCTGATGAAAAACTTTCAGAAATTTCGGATGAAATAAATATTGAAGCGGATACTGAAGCGTAAAGAGGAAACTTCATTGGTAGGATAAAGCCAGTTTGAGAAATCAGACTGGCTTTATTCTTCATACTATAGTATTTTGGAAAGGATAAATTCGTACAATTCCATGGCAGCTTTGGTTTTGATTTGCAAAGGGCTGCCACGAAAAATCTTTCTTTGCGAGTAAATATTGTTTTCAATCCTAACTGCCATAAATATAGTACCGACGGGTTTCTCTGCCGTTTCACTTCCCCCATCTGATGCTAACCCGGTAATGGCAGCGTACACGTCAGCTTCAATTAATTTTGTAAGTCCCTTGACAAGCTCCTTCGTTACCGCCATGGATTCACAAGAATATTTTTCGATTTTCCTCTTCGAAACGCCAAGTAGTCCGCGCTTCACTTTGGGGCTGTAGCAAATGATGCTCCCTGTTAAAACATCGGATGTCCCTTTGACCCCGGCTAACTTATGTGCCGCCAATCCGCAGGTGACACTTTCAGCTAACGCAAGAGTTAAATGCCTGGTCTGAAAGGCCTTTATCAATTCATTCATCTTGTT
>JAQBNQ010000619.1 GCA_028288545.1 Bacteroidota bacterium | reverse complement strand
GCAATGCCGAGGTGGCAGAAAAGCTTTTTCTGGGCATCAGAACTATCGAGTCGGTTAAACAAAAACTGCTGGAAAAATTCGGGGCTAAAAATTCGGTGGGTTTGGTATTGAACGCAGCTAAAAGAGGATTTATTCAACTATAGAATTTATAATGAGTTTACCAGGCCGGGCTTTTTACAAGTTATATGTTTCCATACTGGTGTTTCTGGCCATAGTAATGGTGGGTACAACCGGTTACATGGTAATTGAGCATTACACCTTACTGGAGGCAGTGTACATGACGGTTATTACTCTTTCAACGGTGGGTTATGCCGAGGTAAGACCATTAAGCGACGGCGGAAGGATATTTACCATATTTCTTATACTGGCTAACCTTGGAACCTTCGCCTATCTTATTTCACTGCTTACACGCTTTTTTTTGGATGGAGAATTTATTAAAACTTATAAAACGTACAAGATGAAAGATGCTATAAGTAAACTGGAGGGCCATGTTATTATTTGTGGCTTTGGACGTAACGGCAGGGAAGCGGCCCGGATTTTTAACCGTGGCAAACGCGATTTTGTAGTGGTGGAGAAAGAGCCGTTCAGGAAAAATGATGTGTCGTTTCCGGTTAACTTTTATATTGAAGATGATGCAACACGTGATGAGGCCCTGCTTGAAGCCGGAATAAAAAATGCAAGCGCCTTGCTTGCAACACTACCTGATGACGCCTCTAATTTGTTCCTCGTATTATCTGCCCGCGAATTGAATCCTCATATCCGGATCATCAGCCGCGCTTCGAACGATTCGTCCCTTAAAAAAATTCAGATTGCCGGTGCCACCAATGTAATTATGCCTGATAAAATTGGCGGTGCCCACATGGCCAACCTGGTGGTAAGTCCCGATATAAAGGAATTTGTTGACCTGATGTCAACCCAAAACACCGAACATTTTGATATTACAGAAGTGACTTCCAATAAAACTGCAACACTTGAAGAACTGGATACCTGGAATAAAACGGGTGCTACCGTATTGGGTATAAAAACAGCTAATGGCGAGTATCAATTGAACCCTATTGGCAAAACCGTTATTCGTCCGGGTCACAGGCTTATTGTAATGGGCTCCAAAGAGCAGATAGACAAAGCGGCTCACTTGCTTTCCTGATTTTTCAAGGCAATTACAACGCAACTGAGGCTGGAGAGGCGTATTTCATTAACTTCGTGCCATGTTAATTAAATCGTCGGAGTATAAGGCCAGTTATGTTGAGGTTGAAAAATGTCCGGATGTACCAATACCCGAATTTGCTTTTATAGGTCGCTCCAACGTAGGTAAATCAGCCCTTATTAATTATTTGTGTGGCAGAAAGGCGCTTTCTAAAGTGTCGAATACTCCCGGCAAAACATCCACTATTAATTACTTTGAAATAAACGGCAAATTTCATTTGGTGGATTTGCCAGGCTATAGTTACGCGAAGGTTTCGAAAGAAAAACGCAACCAATGGAATAACATGATCCGCAATTATATTTTGAAGAGAAAACAGTTGCAGTACGTGTGTTTGCTGATTGATTCGAGGATACCGCCACAAAAAGTTGACCTTGGTTTTTTGCAATGGATGGCCAATAACAGTGTTCCTTTTATCATCATTTTTACCAAGGCCGATAAGCCGGGTAGTAAAGAGGTGAGTACCAACGTGCAAACGTTTCAGAATACGCTTTTAAAAAGCTGGGAGGAGTTGCCACCCATGTTTATCAGTTCGGCTGAAAGAAATGTTGGCCGTGAGGATGTCTGGAATTTTATAGGTAAAGCGGTTGAGGAATACGACCCTTTGATAGGGTTAACTTAACCGCCAAAAGATAAAGCCCCGGTAACTACGGGGGCCTTTAAATAGAAACTTTACAGAGGGGCGAATTACTGACAAATCAGTCTGCCGGTTTTGAGTGTCTGGCTATCGCCAATTACTTTATAGAAGTAAATGCCGGAAGAAAAATTATTTGTTTCAATCGTGGTTGATTGTTGTTGGATGCTTTTACGCGCTACTTCTGCCCCTAAGGCGTTATAAATTATTAGTTCGCAGTTGCTGATATTACCTGCACCGGTTAAATTAAAAGTAATGGAAGTGCTGAAAGGGTTTGGCGCTGCGGTTACAACCGGCATATTTGCCGCTGTGTTTGAAGTTATTTCGGTTATGCTGCAAACCGAAGTGATCCGGGCTGTAATGGCAGTGGTGGTTAATGCTCCTGTTGTTGTGAGTGCCCTGCCGTTAATAGTTACGCCGGTGTTCAGTGCTCCCAATGCTCCGTTATTTACTACCATCGTGCCGCAAAAAACGGAGTAGTTGTTTATGCCTACCGCGCCATTAATTAACCAGTACACATTTTTTACCTGTGCTCCGTTAACCAGCATTACCGTTGAATAGGTACTTGTTGAGAGGGCTCCATAAATTTTAAATATAAAAGTAGCATTGGGGTTACCTTCAGCATTTAGCCAAAGAGTATCAGTAAAAACGGTCGCAGCATTCAACAGGTAAGTGTGTGGTGTAAGAACAAGATCGTTACCAAACTGGGCCGGATATAACAGCTCAATATCATAAGGTAGTGCGCTTAAATAGTTGTAAACTACTGTCAAGTCCGCTGCACATTGCGCAGTAGAAGCATCCGGAATACTATGAATGGTACCGGTAACATATGATGAATCAAAGCCCGTAGTAAGACCTGTATTTGTTCCTACATCTCCGGTTATATGGGTTATACCCGAATTTGAAACAGCGCCATCCGCAGAAAATATGGCGTAACATGCTGTTGATGCAAGTGCCGGGGGTACTGGTCCGTTAAGAATTGCGCTGCCGCAGCCAATCGGTGTATAGGCCAATATTCCATCCGCTGTAACTGCTCCGGTTGTTGAGAACGCTCTTCCTTCAAGAGTGTCAAGCGTATTCATATTAATGGCGGCATTGTTGGCAATGATCGTTCCTTTCATAGCGGTTTTAGTTGCCAGGCTTACAAGACCTTCTACCTTCCAAAATACATTGCAGGCCAGTGCGCCGTTGATGAGTTTAACTTTAGCGGCTGCAAAAGTGGATAAGGACCCCTGAATTTTGAATATAAAAACAGAATTAGCATTTCCCTGGCCGTTAAGAAAAAGGTTCAGGTTTATAGTGCTGGCCCCGGATATTGAATATACACCAGGTACCAGCGTATCGCCGTTACCTAAGCCCGGAGCAGGAAAAAATGTTGGCGTTGTTCCGTTAAGCTGATTGTAGGCAGTTAGAACAGCAGCGGAGGCATTAATACTCGCTGTATCGCCATCGTGCATAACGCCGTCTACATTCCCAAAACCGGTGCTTGAGCCATTATTAGTGCCTATATTACCGGTGTAGTGCGATATGCCTGAATTGGTTACAGCGCCATTTCTGGAAAAAAGTACAAAATTGGCGGCAGTTCCAAGGTTAGGAGCCTGGGCATAAATTATTGATGGAAGCAGGAATAGGTTTACAAGCGATAAGGTATTTAGTATTTTTATTTTCATGTGGTGTATTCATGCTGCGAATGAATTTTCGCAACAAAGCAAGTTGGCACCTATTAGGCTGCAAAGTGTTACATAACTCTTTAAATTGGTTACATCATTCACAGGTTAGCCTATGTGCTTACTACGTTAGGGTAATTGAATCAATCAAAAACTGATGTGGAAAGAAAATTCGAACAATTGTTTGAATTCCATTGTTCTTGCCTTAGTTTTGCTAAGCAGTTCGAAAATTCTACACTATGAAATTTTCATATGAAACCGACCATCAGCAGGACACTGCGCTTTTAGAAGAAGTAGTTCTTGAAAAGCGATTAGTGCTTCATAATGATGATGTTAATACCTTTGAATGGGTGATTGAGGCACTGATAGACGTTTGTAAACATAGCTGGGAACAGGCCGAGCAATGCGCCTATATCATACACCATAAAGGCAAATATGCCGTTAAACATGGAGATTTCGAATTACTGAAACCCATGAAAGACGAAATAACCGGCAGGGGCATTAACGCTACCATCGAATAACTTCAAAACCAAAAATGGGCCAATACTTTAACCAGGAGCACGAATTGTTTCGTCAAACTGTGCGCGATTTTGTACAAAAAGAAATAGTGCCCTTTGGCGATAAGTGGGAAGAGGATGAAATGATTCCCCGCGAAGTGTTTAAACGCATGGGCGATCTTGGCTTTTTAGGGATTAACTTTCCTGAAAGTTTAGGTGGTACAAACAATGATTTCTGGTACACGGTAGTTTACCTGGAAGAAATTGCAAGGGCGAGGTTTGCCGGACTTGGCGCAGGTGTTAGTGTCCACCAATACATGGCGACCAATCACATTTTAAACGCGGGCAGCGATTATTTAAAAGAAAAGTATCTGAAGCCATCTATTGCAGGAACCATGGTTGGCAGCATTGCCATCAGCGAACCTGGGGCCGGCAGCGATGTTGCCGCAATACGCACTACTGCAAAACGCGAAGGCGATTATTACATCCTTAATGGCAGCAAAACTTTTATTACCAACGGTTACTACGGTAATTTTGTAAACGTAGCCTGTAAAACCGATACCGCAGCAGGTTTGGCGGGTGTAAGCCTTATAGTGGTTGACCAGGATACACCCGGTTTTACCAAAACCAAGCTGAAGAAAATGGGTTGGAAATCATCCGACACCGCTGAATTATTCTTTGACAATGTGAAAGTTCCTGCAGTAAACCTTGTGGGTAAAGAAGGCCAGGGATTCTTTTACATCATGGAAAGCTTTCAACTGGAACGGCTGGTTGCTGCTATTATGGCTATTGCGGGCAGTGAGAATGGAATAGAAACCACGCTTAAATATATGCACGAGCGGAATGTGTTTGGTAAACCTATAGCCAAATACCAGGCCCTGCGCCACCGTTTGGCTGACCTGATAACCGAAGTTGAAGTAACAAAGCGTTTTGTTTATTATTGCTGCGACCTTTTTGCCAAAGGCATATTTGCTGTTAAGGAATGTTCCATGGCAAAAATGAAGGCCAGCGAATTGGGTAAACGGGTAAGTGACGAGTGCTTGCAAATGTTTGGGGGCTACGGTTACATGACCGAATACCCGATTGAGAGAGGATACCGTGATGCACGTGTTGGTACCATTGTAGGTGGTACCACCGAAATTATGAAAGAGATAATTTCGAAAATATGTATTGATGGAGTAAATTATGAATCGGCCTACAAGAATGTAAAGGCAACACAATCGGAAGAAGCCGTTAAACCGGCAGCTACCAAGGTAAAAGCAGCAGAAAAGGAATCAACAAGTAATCAATCAAACAATATTTCATCACAACAAAACCAAAACGGAAAAATGAGCGCAACTCCACAAACAGCTAAAGAAATCATTTATTCTTTGCCAACAAGGCTTAAAGCTGATGTAGCAGATACTGCAACACACACCTTTCATTTCTTATTAGATGGCCCAACGGGCGGCAACTTTACGGTTGGCTTAAAAAATAAAGAAGTAACGGTAGAAGAAGGCCTTGTAGGCGATCCAACCTGCGAGATACGCGCAAAAGCTACTGATTATGAAGACCTGGAATTAGGAAGAGGCAACCCGCAAATGATGTTTATGATGGGAAAAATTAAGGTTACCAACCTGGGCGAGGTAATGAAGTTTGTTACTTATTTTCAGCGTATCCAGGCTTAATTTGTTTCGACTATAATGAAAAAGCAATCCTGTATGGGGTTGCTTTTTTTATGTCCTTACTTTATGTTTTACTTTCTATACTTAGAATCAGATTAGTTTAATTTTGAAACATGTCAGTAACTGCTAAACAAATAATAGAATCTATACCAACCCGATTTCGCCCCGAAAAGGCGCAGGGATACACTGCCGTTTTTCATTTTGATATTACGGGTGAAGAAAATTTGCAGTACACGGTTGACCTGAACGGTGGCAAGTGCGAATTAAAGCCCGGTTTAATTGGCAAGGCGGATTGTACCATCGCAGCAAAATCCAACATTTACATCGACCTTGAAACCGGCAAAGCCAATGCACAAATGACGCTGATGCTTGGCAATGTAAAAGTGAGCAACATTGCTGCTATGATACAGTTTGCCCGTTGCTTTAAACGGTTTGAAATTATTGCCGAAACTAAGTTGGCCGAAAATATAATGCCTGACAGGCCCGTTAAAACCGGACCTTTGGCGGGCGTTAAGATCATTGATTTTACGCGTCTTTTGCCCGGTCCACTTGCTACTATGTTTTTAGCCGACCTTGGAGCCGATGTTATTAAGGTGGAAGACCCACACAGACCCGATTATGTCCGCGATTTTGAACCCCGCATAGGAGGGGATAGTATGTATTACCTGTCGCTTAACAGGTCTAAAAGAAGCCTTGCCGTCAATTATATTTCGCCTGAAGGAATTGAGGTTATACATAGCCTGGTTAGAAAGGCCGATGTTTTAATTGAACAGTTCAGGCCGGGGGTAATGGATAAATTGGGCTTTGGGTATGAACAACTTTCTAAGATCAATCCTAAACTTATCTATGTATCCGTAACCGGGTATGGACAGCACTCTTCGCTATCCGGCGCTGCAGGGCACGATCTTAACTATATTGGGGTTGCAGGTGCCTTAGGCATAACGGGAGCAGAAAATGGTGATCCGGTTATACCGGGTTTTCAATTGGCGGATATTGCTGGAGGATCCTACATGGCTATGAATGCAGTTTTAGCAGCCCTATACCAAAGGGAACGCACCGGCAAAGGAGATTTTGTAGATGTGGCAATGACCGATGCAGTGGTGCCATTTTCGGTTATGCAGTTTGCATATCAGCAAGGACTTAAGAAGGAACCTGGCCGTGGTAAATACGAGCTTTCAGGTGGTATTGCCAATTATAATGTTTACAAATGTAAGGATGACAAATATGTTGCCCTGGGGAGTCTTGAGCCTAAATTCTGGAATAACTTTTGTGCTAAAATTGGAAGGGAAGATTGGACACAGGCCTTTTTGAAAAAAGGAGAGGAGTTGCAAACTTTAAAGCAGGAGGTAAGGAGTTATTTCCTTGCTAAAACAAGAGAAGAGTGGCTTGAATATTTTAAAAACGATGATATATGTTTAACCCCGGTAAACGAATTATCTGAATTGGAAAATGACAAATATTTGAATGAAAGAAATATGTTTGTCGAGAATGAACATCCTGCTGTTGGCAAATACAAAACCATAAATCAGCCTTTAAAGTTTAAACAGTCGAAATTTGATAACAACTGGAATGCCCCTGGCTTAGGTGATGACACTGAAACTGTGTTGAAGGAAATCGGGTATTCAGCTAAAGACCTCGTCGATCTAAAAGGTAAAGGCCTGATAAAAATGAAAAC
Organism: Bacteroidota bacterium; assembly: GCA_028288545.1. Classification (GTDB taxonomy): domain Bacteria; phylum Bacteroidota; class Bacteroidia; order Chitinophagales; family LD1; genus Bog-950. The sequence continues at coordinate 7,633 of JAQBNQ010000619.1, read as the reverse complement.
AAAGTGAGTTCATGATTTGACAATTAAAATTTTCTTAAAAGCCCATGAACAAAATCATCTTACTGTTTGCACTTTTTATCGCTTCGGCGAATTCGTTTGCCGGTGATATTGAAAAAGCTTTTAAATACCTGAATACCGGCGATTACCCTAACGCCAAAAAATACTTAGTTGAAGCCATCACTGATGAGCCCGACAATGCCGCCGCCAATTTCGGTATGGCGAAGTTTTATTTTTTAAAGGATAACAAGCTTTATAACGTCGATTCGGCGAACATATACATCAAAAGAGCGGCTAAAAAAATGCCACTTGATCCCGAGGATAAACAGTCGAAAAAGTATCTGAAAGTTGGTGTCCGTGATTATACGATACAGGCTTTGCAGCAGGAAATAAGCCAGGCCGCCTATTTTATTGTGGAGAAGCTGAACACGGTGGAGTCTTACCAGTTCTTTTTGGATAATTACACCGATCCGGGGCTTATTAATCGTAGCAAGGCTATGCGCAATCAATTGGCATATATACGGGCCAGGGCTGCTAACGATCCTGTTGCTTTGGATGAGTTCCTGAAAAAATATCCGGGTTCCGACCAGGAAGCCGATGCAAAGCAATTGTATGAGAAGTTATTGTACGAACATACCACTGCCGACAAAAGCGCTATATCTTACAAAAATTACCTGGATAAATATCCTAACGGGCCTTATGCTAAAGAGGCAAAAAAATCATACGACGAAAAGCTACTGAATGATTATAACAACAAACACGACCTGGGCGCCTATCTGGAATTTGAAAGGAATCATAAAGATCACCCTGCTTATTTAAGCATTGAGGATAGCATTTATAAAATGGTAACTGCTCCCGGTACTGTTGAGGCCTTCAAGAACTTTGTAAACAGTTGTAAGAACAATCCAAACTATAATGATGCCTGGATACAACTTTATACGCTTTACACTGCAGATGGCACGGAAGAATCTTACCGCAAGTTTTTAGAAGAGTTCCCCGGGTTCCCTGAAAAAGGAAAAATTTATAAGGATATGGAGAGTGCTAAGGTCAACCTAAAACCGTTTCAGCAAGGTAATAAGTGGGGCTATGCTTCTCAACCGGCACCGGATAGTCTCATTATTGTTATTCCACTTGAATATGAGGAGGCATTCTCTTTCAATTCGGGCTTAGCGGCTGTCCGAAGTATCCCCTGCACCGATACAAAGTGCACTTACTTTTATATCGACAAAAGCAATAAGCCTGTTTTTAAAGATAAGTTCAACTATGCAGGTGATTTTGACAAAGGCTTTGCGGTAGTAGGTATTGGCAACTGCGAGGTTGATTCGTGTAAATATGGTATGATTGATAAGCGCGGCAATTGGGTAATAAAACCCGAGTACGACGAAATGGATGGACCTACCGAGGACCTGTATATGGTAGCAAAAGATGAGCGCTATGGTTTTATTAATCAAAAAGGAGACGCGGTAATTAGTTTGAAGTACAACAATGCCGTAGCCTTTAGCGAGGGTATTGCGGCTGTAGCTATCGACACTAACTGGTTTTTCATTGATAAATCAGGTAAACAGTTGTTCTTCGATTATTTTCATGATGTTTCGGTATTTAAGAACGGGCTATGTGCTGTTACCAAAGACGGAGAAAACTGGGGCTATATTGACCGCACAGGCACTTTTGTAATACAACCTGTTTACGAAGCCGCGGAAGATTTTGAGAACGGATATGGCATAGTTTCTAAAAAAGAGAAAGACCCATTGCACAAGGGCTTATTTATTAGCCAGCGCTATAAAATCGACAGCAGCGGAAAGATTTTAGAGAAGCTTACAGCACCCAAAAGCACTGCTAAAAAAACTGCTAAAAAGAAGGGAAGGAAGTAGGACTCATTGTGGCGATAGCTTTATTCCGAAGCTTTCATGTTTAACGTTTTTTAAGGCAAATGCTAAGGGCATTTTGCATCTCAGTCAATTTCCGGTTATCTTTAACTAATGAAAGATGAGGAAAGCAAATTTAATCTACCACCTGATAAGTTTAACGAGCCAAGTGTGGGTTACGGAGCTTTGAAAAAAAGCCGGATTACTTTTTTCAAATCGTTTGAAGAAGCCAGCGAAGCTGATTATCAATTTTATCGCAATCTTAGTCCTGAACAACGCATGAATATACATTTCGAATTGAGTAGAAGAGTTTTTGGCAATCGCCCGGCAACTTTGCGTGGCCGCTTTAGTTTTTAATGATGTACATATTTCATACGACTCATCAACAGTTTGTTTTTGCTCTGCTTGACGAAAGCGTTGACTTTTTGTTAGTGGGTGGTTATGCCGTTATCTATCATGGTTATGTCCGCTCCACAGGCGATATGGATATATGGCTTCGCCCAACTAATGAAAACAAAGAAAAATTCGTGAAGGCGATGACTCGGGTAGATATTCATCCTGATGATTTGTTATACATACAGGCCATGGATTTTACAAATGTTATCGTTTTTCATTTTGGTGATCCTCCAGAGCGGTTAGACTTTCTTACGCGTATGGTTGGAATTGACTTTGACAAGGCTTATGAAAAAAGGGTCTTTTTGAAGATTGGGACTTACCAGGTGCCTGTTCTTCATTTGGATGATTTAATCGTGAACAAAATTTTGAGTGACAGGCCGAAGGACAAGGCAGATGTTGATGAGTTACAAAAAATAAATCGCTTAAAGAAGGATTAATTAACGCTTGAGCGGCACAACAGTTGCAGTTTTGCAGTAAAGTTTGAGGCTCCAAAAAAAACTGCTAAAAAGAAGGAGAGGAAGTAGGGATTTCTGGCTCGTGTGGTTAAACGCCTTAACTAATGTGTAAAATTATCTATCCATTTCTTTGGATATGAAATCCTGCAAATTTTCATTGCCTTTTAATATGCCGGCGACACTTTCCCGTCTAAATTTTTTGCGTTCAAAAAATTCGACGTTTAATAAATAATATTGAATGGATTTCATTCCCATCTGTTTCCTTTTGCTATTTAAGTCTGCAATATTTTCAATCGGACACAGAACCAACTGCTTGGTTTTTTCGTCCGTCCAATATTGGCTGCCGTAGATCTGGGGAAGATTGCGTCTCGTTCTAAGCCTGTCGGTGTAAATCGCATAGTCTTCTCCCGGTATGTCGCCGGAACTTAGCCAGTTGTTAATTTGATCAAGGTATTTCCCCTGTCTCGTAGTATCCTGACAATGTTGGATGAACAAGAAAATTGCCTTCATCCCCTCTTTTTCAACGGTACTCGTGCTTAATTCTACGTGGTGCGATAAAAGAGAGTCAACAAATTTTAGATGCTTTAAGTTAAGCGTGTCAACAAAACCGTTGGGGTACTTAAATTTTTTAGCTGTTGAAAGAGACTCCCAGCGCGTATCCTGGTCTTCCCCTTCATATTTTAGAAGTTGCAAAAAAAGCTGCGTATTAAATTTCGGGCCGTAAAATGTTTTTAGTTCTGCTGTCATTTTATCTCGCATTCTAATCCATCTTTCATCTTTTAAATTAGTTGTGATTTCTGCGGACGATAAAATAGCTTCAACACCTTCTTTCCGGCTTGTATGACTCAGATAGAGGTTTATAAAAAACAGGCACGAATCAGTTTGCTTTTTAAGGGCGTAGTTACAGGCCAATCTGTATGTAATTGTTTCGTAAAAAGGATTTAAAGTATCTTTCGGGTCGAACTTCAGAACGGTTTTTTGTGCATTGAGTGAATGTGCAACGCACAAGGTTATAAGGAGCGCCAGTAATTTTATCAGTTGCATTTGCCGGTTATAAAGGGTGGACTATGCTTAAATATGATTTAAAAGTAGATAAAAGCAAATTAACCAGATTATTATGGCAACATGTAGTACTACAAATAGAAACCCCGGATTTCAGATTATCTTAGTGCTTTTATATTCCACAATTTCTTCCAATAATGTCACTCACTCCCTCTAACATGATTCCGCTTGGAACCCAGGCTCTTGATTTTACTTTGCCCGATGCGGTTTCAGGCAAACAATTTGGCTTAAATGAACTGAAATCGGAGAAGGCAACGGTTATCATGTTTATTTGCAATCACTGCCCCTATGTAAAACATGTAAATCCCGAATTGGTAAAACTGGCAAACGACTATATGCCTAAAGGGGTAAGGTTCATTGCCATCAGCAGCAACGATGTTCAATCACAGCCGGATGATTCGCCGGAGAACATGAAAAAAACTGCCATCGAACAAAAATATCCTTTCCCATACCTGTTTGATGAAACTCAAAAGGTGGCAAAGGATTATGATGCAGCCTGTACCCCCGATTTTTACATTTTTGATAAGGCCATGAAGTTGGTTTACCGGGGCCAGTTGGATGATTCCCGGCCTTCTAACAACGTTGGTCTTTCCGGTAAAGACCTCCGGGAAGCACTTGATAACCTGCTCTTAGCTAAAACGGTATCCACCCGTCAACGGCCGAGTATAGGATGTAACATTAAATGGAAACACGGTTAACTTTTTACCGTCAACAGTTTTCGGTTTATGGGTGACGGTTTAACAACTGTAAACTGAAAACAGGAAACCGTAAACTGAACCATATTATTCCTGCTTCTTAACGGGGTTTTTTGTTGGCTTTAAAAGCGTTAATCTTGTATTGCGAAACCTAATACAATGAAAAACAATTCTATGCGCCTGGTGCTTATATGTACGCTCATTTCAGCCTTCGTTTTAAAGTCATTTTCACAACTTTCTGAAGGAGGCATTCCTCCCGGTTTTAAGTTTGCCGATGCACGGCGTTTGAACGTAATCTCAATGCCTGCCATCAATGTTGATTCGATGCTGGCTGATGATGCCGTTAACGATATGTACAAGGAGAGGCCTTATAGGTTCGGCTATAATCACCTTGTTAATTTTGGCCTTAATAACTCCGGCACCTGGACCACTCTTTCAAACGGTAACCGTATCTGGCAATTGGATATCAAGGCAGCTGGTGCCTTTACTTTGAATTTTGCTTTCAGTCACTTAAAGTTGCCTGTTGGGGCTAAACTATTTGTTTATAGCAAGGATGGTTCCCAGGTGCTTGGCGCATTCACTTCTAAAAATAATTATGCCGACGGTCTTTTTGGGACCGAATTAATTAATGGCGATGAAGCGGTAATAGAATATTTTGAACCGGTTGAAGCAAGAGGCCAAGGAAGCCTTATTTTGTTTAGAATAACCCAGGGATACAAGGATGTAAACCATTACGTAAAGTCTTTTGGCGATGCGGGGGCCTGTATGAACAATATCAACTGCCCGCAATATTCGGCCTGGGCCACCCAAAAAAGAGCGGTTGTTTGCCTGGTTTCAGGTGGTAATGAGTTTTGCTCAGGTTCACTGGTAAACAATACAGCCAATGATGGAACGCCTTATATTCTAACAGCCAATCATTGCGGTACCGCAGACAATACCTGGATTTTCAGATTCAATTGGGAAGCTCCGGGATGTTCTAACCCATCTACCAATCCATCTTCGCAATCCATCACCGGTGCTACCGAAGTTGCCAATAACCAGATTTCTGATTTTAACCTGGTGCGTATGAGCCAGGTGCCGCCTTCTAACTTTAATGTTTTTTACGCCGGTTGGGACCACAGTGGTATTCCCGCAACCAGTGTAACAGGAATACATCACCCTTCCGGTGATATTAAAAAATGTTCTCAGGCTAACAACGCTGTTACAGCTTCTACCTATAATGGTGGTTATACTGCCCAGGTTTGGCAAATCGGCTTATGGACAGACGGTGTAACAGAACCGGGTTCATCAGGTTCTCCTTTGTTCGATCAGAATCAAAGAGTGGTTGGGCAGTTGTTTGGCGGCCCTTCATTTTGCGGTGCAACCGGCAACCAGTTAAGTGATAACTACGGAAGGTTCAGCGTATCCTGGGATACCGGCTCAACTGCTGCAACCCGCTTACACGATTGGCTCGACCCCGGCAATACCGGCACTTTAACCAACGATGGATATGATCCTAGTATTGGAACGCTGGCTTTGGACGCTTCTTTAACCGGGGTAATTGCACCTACCGGTTCTTCGTGCAACGTAAGTGTTAGTCCTGTTATAACTATTCGTAATGCTGGTAAAGACTCCCTGGTTTCAGCTACAATTACCTATCATTTAAATAATAATGCCGATGCAACCTTTAACTGGAGCGGATTATTAACTACCGGACAAAGCGCCAACGTCTCTCTACCAACACTTACAGCAACTGGTGGCAGCAACACTTTTTATGCCAGTGTATCGCTACCCGATGGTGGAACGGATCTGAATACCGCTAACGATTCTATCAATGGCATATTTACCGTTATAGTTCCTTCTCCTGTAAGTACGCCCTTTACAGAAGGGTTTGAGGGGGCTTTCACTCCAACGGGATGGACACTTACCACGCCATCAAGTGGCACCACCTGGACCCAAAATACTACCGGTGCTTATGGTACTTCGGGCCATTCCGTTTCGGTTGATGAATGGTCGCCGTTTAGCAGCAATGCCGGTGAAGTTGCGGACCTTGTAACCCCTTTTATTGATTTGTCCGGTGGCGGTTCTCCCGCCACACTTAGCTTCGACATAGCCTATGCGCGATATGATAACAGGCATTCAGATACCCTGGCGGTTCTTGTTTCGACAGATTGCGGTACAAACTGGACAAGTATATATCATAAAGGAGGATCAGCTATTGCAACAGCACCTGATACTACCAAGCTATTTGTACCCCGGTCCACCCAATGGCGCAGAGACACCATCGATATAAGCAGTTACATTGGTCAGGCGGCAGTTAAATTCGATTTTCAGATGATAAGTGGCTATGGCAACGTTCTATACCTGGACAATGTAAATGTTTCAATGGGACCTTTTTCGGGTCTTTTAAACCAAACGGCTGATGGTCTTACAATGCGGATTTTTCCAAATCCTTTCAACGAAACATTAATGTTGGAATTTGAATTGAGTGAGACGCAAAATGCTGAAGCCAATTTATACTCGGTAGATGGGAAACTGGTTAAAGAAATAATAAGTGGTACAAGAATGCCGGCTGGTAGGCAACAATTATCTATCAACACAAACGGTTTAAGCAGTGGCTTATATCTTCTTAAGTTGAATAACAGCTACCTGAAGGTAGAGAAGATGAAATAGGCCGTAGGCTTTATTCAAATTCCTTCATGTTATAATCCAGTTTGCCTCCCCAAAGCCGCATTTGATTAAGCACGAAAGCCTGTCTCTGTAAAATATATGGGCTTGGCGCTGCAGGGTTAAATTTTCTGGGGTCGGGTAAACAGGCCGTTATTAATGCAGATTCAGATGAAGTAAGATTTGAGGCGGGTTTATGAAAGTAATACTGCGCAGCTGCCTCGGCACCATATATGCCATCACCCATTTCAATAACATTCAGGTACACCTCCATAATGCGTTTTTTGCTCCACAACAATTCTATTAGTGCAGTGAAATAAACCTCCAGTCCTTTTCTGATAAAATTACGGGCCGGAAACAGAAAAGTGTTTTTGGCACATTGCTGTGAAATGGTAGAAGCGCCCCTCATTCGCGGGTGTTTTTTATTTTGTTGCTTCTCGTTGTACTTCATTGCCCTTTCTATGGCATCAAAATCAAAACCATGATGCCATAGAAAATTCTGATCCTCGGAAGTTAC
>JAQBNQ010000592.1 GCA_028288545.1 Bacteroidota bacterium | reverse complement strand
ACGGTATTGCCCGCGTTTATGGATTGACAAACGCCCGTGCGGGTGAATTGGTTCAGTTCAATAATGGCATCAAAGCCATTGTATTGAATCTTGAAGAAGATAACGTGGGTGTGGTATTGATGGGACCTTCTGAAAAAATTAAAGAAGGCGACACGGTAAAAAGGACAGGCGTTATCGGTTCATTAAAAGTTGGCGAAGGATTGGTTGGCCGTGTTGTAAATACACTGGGAGATCCTATCGACGGCAAAGGCCCTATTACCGGCGAATTGTACGATATGCCATTGGAAAGAAAAGCCCCGGGTGTAATTTATCGTCAACCGGTTAACGAGCCTCTTCAAACCGGTATCAAAGCGATTGACGCGATGATTCCGATTGGCCGTGGACAGCGTGAGTTGATCATCGGCGATCGCCAGGTAGGTAAAACTGCTGTGGCCATCGACACTATCATTAACCAAAAAGAATTTTTCGATAAAGGCGAACCGGTATTTTGTATTTATGTTGCCTGTGGGCAAAAATCATCTACCGTTGCCCGTGTAACCAAAACACTTCAGGATGCTGGTGCAATGTCTTACACAGTAATAGTTTGTGCATCGGCTGCCGATCCGGCTCCTTTGCAATTCTACGCTCCGTTTGCAGGTTGCGCTATTGGCGAGTTTTTCCGTGATACAGGCCGTCCGGCTTTGATCGTATATGATGACTTGTCTAAACAAGCCGTTGCTTACCGTGAAGTTTCCCTTCTGTTAAAGCGTCCTCCCGGTCGTGAAGCTTATCCTGGCGATGTGTTCTATTTGCACAGCCGTTTGCTTGAAAGGGCTGCTAAGATCAACGCCAACCTTGAAGTGGCTTCTAACATGAATGATATACCGGATTCCATCCGTCACCTTATAAAGGGTGGTGGTTCGTTAACCGCTTTGCCTATCATCGAAACACAAGCGGGTGACGTATCAGCTTATATCCCTACTAACGTTATTTCCATTACCGACGGACAAATATTCCTTGAGTCGAACTTGTTTAATGCTGGTATTCGTCCCGCAATTAACGTAGGTATCTCTGTATCTCGTGTGGGTGGTAATGCACAGATCAAAGCCATGAAGAATGTAGCAGGTACATTGAAACTTGACCAGGCTCAATACCGCGAATTGGAAGCCTTCTCTAAATTCGGTTCTGATCTGGATGCTGCTACTAAAGCAGTATTGGATAAAGGAGCACGTAACGTGGAGATCTTGAAACAAGCGCAATTCAGTCCGTTTACAGTTGAAAAGCAAGTTGCTATTCTATACATCGGAACTAAAAATCTTGCATCTAAAGTCCAATTGACTAAGATGAAGGACTTCGAAAAAGATTTCCTTACTCAGTTGGAATCACGTTTCCCTGATCTTTTGAAAAACCTGCCAACTACATTCCAGGACATCACTAAAACAGCCGAGAAAAAACCACAGGCAACTAAAGACGCTGAAAAGCAACTGATAGACCTGGCTGCTGAAGTAGCTTTACAACATTCATAGTTAAGACACAAGACATCAGATTTTAGACAATAGACAATACTTTAAAAAGTCCGCTTCGGCGGACTTTTTTGTTTTAGTATTGGTCATATCGTATAGACCTCTAACGTTGTTATCCTGAGCGTAGCCGAAGGGGGAGGGGGGTAGGGGGTACCGATTTGAAAATGGTAATAACCTGTAATTTAAGTACTTGCGAAGAGGTATGCAAAAAACCGGTACCTCCCCTAAAAAATGGACACTAGTTAATTACAACCTCGTCAACCTATACCCGCAGTTATAGGGCGCAGCAGCACCGTAAGGGTCAATGGTCATTGTAATGGAAAATACTTTTCTATCAAGCGATAGCTGGCCGGAGCCCGAAACTATATCCCCATTTAGGAGAGTTTGATTAGGGATGGTCATAAAATATCCGGTAACGCTGCATAAAGGGTCTTCGCCGCGTATTGTATTGATAAGTATCTCGTGCTCGCTAACTGCCCCGTAAGCAGTAATATCAATGTTGGTGGTGGCGGAGCTACACGAATCGAAACACGAGTAACTTCCTTCAAATTTGTATGATATAATAGAGTCGCAGCGCGAACCTTCAAACCCCGAAGCACAGGCGCAGGTTCCGTTAAAGCAATTGCCTCCGTTATGGCAATCTACACTGTCGCACAGGTTAATTTCGCAATCCACACCTGCGTATTGGTTGGCACATTGGCATTTCCCTTCAACGCACTGGGCTCCGTTTAAACAGTTTTTGTTTTTACAACTGTTGCAAGATGATACCAGCAAACAAATCAATAACAGAAGAACTACAGGTAAGCGCATTGAATGATTTGTTAGGTAAGTGGAGAAATGTAAGCGTGACGGGATAAATATACCCCTTTATCGCGCCCTATTTGTATTACTAACAAATGTCAACTAACAACAGTCAACTATTCACTGTTATCCCTCCACCACCTGCACATCATAATCAATGCCTTGCTTTTGCAATACTGATTTCACTTTCCACCCAAAAAAGGCAAGAAATAAAAATCCAAGGGCAGGAACGATATAGCTAAAGTGTGTCCACGACATGCCTAAAATTCCGCCACTGGTTTTGTCCACGTCGCAGATCAAACCCTGTAATGGCGGTATCGCAGCACCACCGGCTATCATCATAATAAGTAATGATGACCCTTGCGCAGTATATTTTCCAAGTCCGGCAATGGATAAAGAAAAAATGCAAGGCCACATTACCGAGCAGAACAAACCACCGCTGATAAAAGAATACAAGGCAATTTTACCCGAAGTAAACAAACCGATCAGCATCATAATGGCAGCCATTGTTCCAAACAGCATCATTGTAAGTGCGGGCTTTTCGTTAGCCAGGAAAAAACCTGCAATAAGCACCAGCACCATCGGCCAAAAAGAATAAAGATCTGCTATCTGCGCCCCGTTTCCTTCTGCATTCAGTTTAATATAGTTTACCCCAATAATTACCGCAAATGCCACCAGCGGAACAATTACTGTAAACACCCTGCGCATCATTTTTGACAAATTAAAAACAGTAATGGCCCCTGTCCAACGGCCTATCATTAAACATCCCCAAAACAGGGAGATAAAATGTACCGTTTTGGTATGGTCAATTCCTAAAATTTCTTTTTTCTCCATCAGGGCAGGCATATTGCTTTGTATGGTTACTTCAACACCTACATAAACAAAAATGGCTATCATACCCCAAATTATCTGTGGGTGTTTAAAGGCGCCAAAGTCACCTTCAATTTTTTCCGAGTTAGTAAGCGGTGGCAGTTTTGAAAGGCCAAGTATAACCGCAAAAACCAAAAACATTCCAAACAGAACAAGGTATGGCATCTTTACGGCCTCTATTCCTATCTCACCTTTTCCGGCTATACTTCCGTATATCGCAAAGCCTAACAACAAAGGCCCAATCGTTGTGCCAAACGAATTGATGCCACCCGCAAGACTTACTCTATGCGAACCCGTTGCAGGATTGCCCAGCGCAATTACATAAGGATTAGCCACAATTTGCTGTAAGGCAAAACCGAGGCCCACCACAAATAGCGATGACAACATTAACGGATAAGATTGCAATGAAGCCGCTGGCACAAACCCCAGGGCTCCAATAGCCGAAATACACAAACCAATTATCAGCCCTTTTTTGTAACCTATTTTATTTAGAGGGTCTCCCGTGCTAAAAGAGATAAGAAAATATATCAGCGAACCTACAGCGTATGATATGTAAAAGGCCGAATCCACCAACTGGCTTTGCCACTGCAGTAAATGAAAGTTGGACTTAAACAACGGTATCAACACCGAATTACTCGCCGCCACAAACCCCCAAAAAAAGAAAACTGAAATAAGAACTATTAGCGACGATGTTTTGGTTGTACTCATAATGTGATAATGTTCTTATTGTTAATGCTAAAAAATGCTGACCACATATTCACAGATTAAAGGCAAAAGAATTAATGCCTTTTGTATTAATCTGTGAATCTGTGGCTATGTATTTTATTGTTCGATCTTAGTTACAGGCACATCATTCTCACCCGAACCCCATGCCTTGTTAGGTTGAGCGCTCATATTAAAATCCAAAGTGCCGCCCTTCGTTATATCACTATAAGTCACATAACTTTTATTATAAGGAGTGCCGCTTAATGTTGCTGAATTAATGTACACATTTCCCTTTTGGTTGTTATTCGCTCTTATCGTAAAGCTCTTTCCATCCTCAAAATGTATCACCGCCTTATCAACTATGGGCGAGCCAATCGCATATTGGTCTCCGCCCGGGCAAACTTCATAAATACCCAGGGCACTTAAAACATACCAGGCGCTCATCTGTCCGCAATCCTCGTTACCGCTAAGTCCTGCGGGTGCATCGTGATATAGCTCGTTCATTACACGCCGTGCCATAGCCTGTGCCTTCCAGGGTTGGCCAACATAATCATACTCGTACAGCAATTGATGGCTGGGCTCGTTACCATGGGCGTATTGGCCTATCATACCCGATATATCGCTTTGTTTATGTCCTTTCAATTTTGATGAGGTATTGAAAAGCGAATCGAGCATTAAACCAAGTTTTTCTTTTCCGCCTATCAGTTTTATTTCCCCGCTCATATCCTGTGGAACATAAAACGAATATTGCCACGCGTTGGCTTCGGTGTAATTATGATTCACTTCATAAGGATCAAAAGGCGAAACGAAACTTTCCTGCTTGGGGCGCATAAACCCGCTGGTAACATCAAACAGGTTTTTATAATTCTGTGCCCGCTTAATAAAATAGTTGTAGTCGTCCATTTTGCCCAGCTTTTTGGCAAACTGCGCAATGCACCAATCGTCGTAGGCATATTCCAAAGTGCGCGAAACGTTTTCGCCGCAGTCAAGCATTTTTATGTAGCCATATTGCTTGTAGTCGCTCAGCCCATTGCGGTCTTCCATGGCGCTTTTCTTCATGGCTATCAACGCAAGGTTGGCGTCAAAATCTGTAACACCTTTCATATACGCTTCGGTAATTACCGGTACCGAATGATATCCTATCATGCAATTGGTTTCACAGGCCGAAAGTTCCCAAACCGGTAACAAACCTCCCTGCTCGTATTGCGTGATAAAAGTTTTTATAAAATCTGAGGTACGTTTTTTATCGATCAAAGTAAGCAAGGGATGCTCAGCCCTGTACGTATCCCATAACGAAAACACCGTATAGTAATTAAAGTCCTTCGCCTCGTGTATTTTCAAATCGCGCCCGCGATATTTCCCATCAACATCCTGGTACAGGTTAGGCGGTATCATGCAATGGTACAAGGCCGAATAAAATGTGCGCATAATCGAATTGTCCTTACTCTCAATTTCAATTTTGCTTAACTCTTTGTTCCAGGCAGATTTTGCATCGCTTACCAGTTTGTCAAATTCCCAACCCGGTTGCTCGGTATACAGGTTTTTACGGGCGCCCTCTATACTCACAGCGGAAATACCCACCTTGGCGTATATAACTTCACCTTCGTTAGTTTCAAAAGTTACAAATGCCTTTAGCAAGGCGCCTGTATCATGTTTGGCGTTAAGCGCCATAGTACCAGCCCTGATGATTCCTGATTTTTTAAACGGCTTCGAAAACTTAATTACAAAATATACATACTGGTTATTGGCCCAGGCATTACTTAAGCGATAGCCGCTTATTTCTGTATCGCCGTTAATATTTATTTCTCCCTGTTTAACCTTATCGCGGTGAGTAAGATCCAAAATGATATTTGATTCCCCTGACTTGGGGAAAGTGTATTTATGCAGACCAGTTCTTTTAGTAACAGCTAACTCTATTTTCACTTTCGGCTTATCTAAAAATACGGAGTAATAACCAACAGAAGCTTTTTCATTAGCGTGAGAAAAACCAGAGGAGTATTTTTTGTTATCAAATTGCGGCTTACCAACGGTAGGCATCAACAACACATCGCCGTAATCCGAGCAGCCCGTGCCGCTAAGGTGCGTATGTGTAAACCCATAAATAACCTTATCGCTATAATGATAACCCGAACAGCCATCCCATCCCTTTAACCGCGTATCCGGACTAAGCTGCACCATGCCAAAGGGCATTGTAGGGCCCGGGAAAGTATGTCCATGGTCACCCGTACCAACAAAAGGGTCAGCGTATTGAGTATAGTCGGGCGATTGGGCAGATAAAGCAAATGCTATAAAAAGAAAGCAGGTAGAAATGATGCTTTTCATAATGGAGTAATTAAGACTTTAAACATGGCATTTTTTCGGGGGAAAACAAAATAGCGGTCTAATGTGATAATTTGACGATTCTAATTAGGGGTAAAGATGCCGTTGCTACGAAACCCGAGGCGTTAGGCATTCTTTAAAACGAAATTTGCCATATACGCAAGGCAAACGATTCCAATTGTATAAATGCTTAACAAATATAGCGCCTCCCGTCTTCTATTAAAATTGATGTTTTCAACCTTAATACGGAGGCTGAAGAAGATAATGCCGGTATAAATAAATGCATACCACCACCGGGTTCCTGCTGGTATATTTTTGATTTTGGGAATAAACTCCATTTTATAGATAATTCGGTTTAGATAGTCCAGATAACGATAATTTATAAATGTAAATATCCCTAAAAATAGTAGAGCCCATAAAAACACTCGGCCTTTGCTATAGCCGTAATTCCACCACCAATTACTGAAAAAATTAACTATGCCCCCTTGGAAATTACGATAATCTACATCCACTAATTCCTTACTTTCTGTTTTCCCTTCTTTTTGATACTTGTCAATTAAAGATTGATAGATGCTGCTCTTTTGATCATTAGACGTTGAATCAAAATAAAGATTGAAATATTTATATTCTAAATCAATCTTGTTTATATCGGTGCCCGCTATGTTTATTTGAATTTTAGAGTAACTAATAGTATCCAAATATGGGCTTAACAAAAAATGGAGGATCTTATTCTTGTTCCACCACGCAACCTTTGCTCTCGGTTTTATAGAACGCGGCACAGAAAAATCGACCATCGAATGTCCAGTAACATATGAAAAATTAATGCTATCTGTTTCTAATTTTCTGAATGAGATTTTTATTATTTTATTATTTCCTTGTAAATTCAAGACACCTTTTATGCTACAATCATTAAATTGAATTTCAGTTGGCAAATCTAAAACAGTTCTTTCCGTATCGCTCTTGCCAAAGGCGTTAAGTGCCACGCCATTTGTAAAATAACAATTGAAGAAAAATATAGGGGAATTCCCGTATCCTTTTACCGGTGTATCAGAGGATAAACTTATTGGACTTATAAATGTGTCCCATTTAAACGCAAGCGGTTTGTTGAGATCATTGAGTCCTAAATAAAAATCACCTTCAAATCTGCAACAGATAATATTATAGAATCCATAATATTCAGATACGGTTGGAAAAGTACAATGCTCCATGATTACATAGCCAGTAAATCTTTTATAGGCCAATTCTGAACCTGTCCATTCAAAAGTATCTCGATAAAATGCTATTGGAGTATCTATTACCTCCTCGCTTGCTATAGTATCATCGTCCCACCGGAGGATACTTTCTCCTACGTATTTTATTTTGCCGTTAATATTTTTGAGATATAAATTGGAGGTGGTAAGTTCCGAGGGTTGTGAAATAAAGTCTGACTGCTTAACTGAATATGGGTTCTGGTAGCTGTTTACATTTGTTACAACATGTGAATTGTTCGTAGACCTTTTGAATGCGCACCAAATGCAATTAATTACAGCGGCCATGACAATGACCCCTAATATAATTACGATTTTCTTCATTGTTGTTCTAATGTATTATACCGTACTTGCTTTTTCTCTGAAAGCTTTTTCATTTATCACTTTCTGGCGTCTATTTCTAACCAAATAAAAATAGTTTAGATTTTAAATATTCAGTAAACCGAAGGTAAAATATTTGGCGGGATACGCAATGTCTCTCCCGCTGCCGGGCCCGCTGCCGGGAGAAAATTGATTTTGCTACTGGTAGCAAAAATCAAAGGGGGAAGGGTATAACCATAAAAAAGCCGTTGCACCTGTTGGTACAACGGCTTCTATATGCATAATGCAAATAAAGCTTACCAATAAGGCAATACAACTTCTCCGCTGCTGCTGTTTGCCGCTAAGTTCCAATCAAGCTTAAATCCATAAGCACACCCGCTGCTAACCTGGCCGCCATTGCTGTTAACCCCTAGGGTTGCAGTAACCGAAAAATTATCGGTAGTGCTGGTATACTTGCCTGAAGTAGGTGCCCACCATCCGCAGGCAGTGCTGCTATACCATGGCTGAACCATTTCGGTAGTAAAGGTAGTTCCAAAACGAGTGGTTCCCCAGCTATCAATAGTTTTGCCGTTAATGGTAGTATCACCGTTTACGGTAGCATATATCTCGCTAAAGTTCTTTATGCCCCATGTCGAAAGCCTTGCTGTTTTCCAGGTCTCAATTTGTCCGTTATCAAAGGTTACCTGCATATCATAACTCCTTTCGCGGATAGAAGCTGTTGAAGTGCCAATGTACAGTGATATCCAGTTAATACCATTTACGTTAGTCAGGTATTTGGTTCCGTTGAACGTAAGGTAGTGGCTACCTAAAGTCGGGAAAGTTACTTTGTAGTTAGTATGTGTAACTCTTAATTGTGCACCTGCATCGGTCCAGTGTGTTCCTGCAATTAATTCAACCTTAATTTGTCCGCTTCTTATCCTGCTAGGATTAGGGCAAGTGGTTGTGCCATCAAAGGTGATAATAATAGTAGGGATAGCGGCTTGTGCCTGGCTGGAGTCAATCATAGCACCACAAATGCTGATAGCGGTATTGGTACTTCCGTTTTTGCCAAAGGCTGTCATTCCGCTAATGGCATTATTTACATCCGTATTCACATTATCCGATTCTGATTTGGTATCAGAAACATCCTGGTTGTGCTGCTTGGCATTTGGATCTACAGTCGTAGTTTTCTTTTTACTGCAGGCAGAAAAAACAACAATGCTCAGGCAAACCATAAGTAGAACATTCAATTTACTTTTCATAGTGGTTGGTTTTGTGGGTGCTAAAATATTAATTAGAATTTAAAATCACCTATTTACCAAAACACGTGCCACTTGGCCCCAACTTCACTTTTATTAGCTTTCAAGCCATAGGAAATGAGAAATGAAATTTTGGCCTTTAGCCCTTAGCGGGATTTTGAGTATAAGGGCGATTTTAGGTCTGCTTTCGGCTTGAAATCCAATATTTCCATCTTTTTTGCCCATAGCGGCGCATTAAGTCTCTCCTTTGGGGACCTGCATGACGGCAAAGGCAGGGATTTAGAGGGGCCGGCTGTTTATTAAGGGGCCCGCCGTTTTTTCCTTTCCATTATTCTGCTATTTTTGCCGCGCAATTTTTAAGCAATGGCCAACCTCAAAGAAGTAAGAATAAGAATAGCGTCGGTTAATACCACGCAACAGATAACCAAGGCGATGAAGCTTGTAGCAGCCTCTAAGCTAAAACGTGCCCAGGACAGGATTCAGCAAATGCGTCCATACTCCGAAAAGCTGAACGAAATACTCAGCAATATCATGAGTAATATGGAAGGCGGCACCTCGCTTAGCTTTAACAAGCAACGCCCCATTAATAAAGTATTAGTAGTACTTATTACCAGCGATAAAGGTCTTGCCGGAGGTTTCAACTCAAACCTGATCAAAACAGCCCGTAAGGTGGTGTATGAAACATATGCCGAGCAGGCTAAAAAAGGCGGTGTAACCATGCTTAGCGTGGGTAAAAAAGGCTTAGACTTCTTTAAAAAAGATAAAGAACTCAAGTTTATAAACGATCACGTAAGCCTGATGGCGACGCTTTCTTTTGAAAGCGCTCAAAAGGTTTCCGAGTTTTTGATGAGCAGCTTCGCCGCAGAGCAATATGATGTAATTGAACTGGTTTACGCCAAGTTTGTGAACGCCGCTACCCAACGCTTTATGATCGAGCGTTTTTTACCTGTGGCACCAAGCGCAGATAAAAAGGTTAGTAAAACGAAGGCCGATTATATTTTTGAACCCGCACAGGAAGAATTATTGGAAGAATTGGTTCCAAAAATCCTGAATACACAATTCTTTAAAGCGCTGGCCGATACAAATGCTTCTGAACACGGTGCACGGATGGTAGCTATGGATTCGGCAACTAACAACGCGCAGGAGTTGATTCGTCAATTAAAGATCCAATACAACCGCGAGCGCCAGGCGGCCATTACCAAAGAAATTCTCGAAATCGTAGGCGGCGCAGCGGCGTTAGAAGAGAAAGGATAAATTCACAGTTAGCGAATTGGCGAATGTGATAATTAAACACAGTCTTAAATTCGCTAATCCGCTAATTCGAACATTCGCTAATTAATTATGGAAAATCTTCACCAACATATAGAATCTCTTGTTTTCAGCTCAGAAAGTGCTGTTACAAAGCATGATATTGTAGGTGCTATGAGCAAGGCCTTTCCTGGTACGGTGCTCGATGAACAATTGGTGGAGCAGATATTAAATGACCTTCAGGAAAAATTTACCAGCGATATTTATTCGTTCGAGTTGCGTGTAATAGGAGGGGGGTATCAGTTTTTTACCAAGCCG
>JAQBNQ010000587.1 GCA_028288545.1 Bacteroidota bacterium | reverse complement strand
TTAATACTCCCGTGCTTAACAAAAATTATTCGCGGCTTTGGTTTAGGGCCGACTATCCGCTACAACAGGCAACGGCTTATCTTTTGTTGGATGATATATGTGTGCATTCAGGTATTACAACAGCCATTAGCGACATAATGCCGGCAGCAGATGCACCCCAACTGTTTCAAAACACCAGTAACCCATTTAGCGATCAAACCTTCATTAGTTATTATCTGCCATCTTTGTCGCAACAGGCGTTTATTCAGGTACACGATGTAACCGGAAAACTGATCCGTTCATTTACTATTGCGGGTGTTGGCAAAGGCACTATTACGCTAAATGCTGAAAATATGCAAAGCGGTATTTACCTGTACAGCATGATCGTAAACGGACAAAAAATAGATACAAAACGCCTGGTTATTGCCCGGTAATGGACGATTAATAAATGATAAAAAAAACAATATGAAAAACCTGACACGAATAACATTAATGACTTTTGTTACCATATTCATTTCTCTTGGCGTTTATGCTCAAACCGGTGTTTACCTAACCTATGATGATTTTAAAAATGGAAAAATGGTAAAGGCAGATGAAGGCAGCATAGATGTAAAAGTGATGAAGCACGTGATAACAACCCAAGAGGCCGGGCAGAAAAAGGAATACGAATGCGCAAATATTTTTGCCATGCTGATAAAAGGAAAACTGTACCGCTTTCCTATTGGCAGCGCCGCTGCCCTTAAATGCGAACTGGTTACTGCCGGTGATTATTTTATCTGGTTTTTTAGCGATAGCTACATGGTAGACGGCGTCACACGGCACGAATATGTTTCTTACGTTTCAAAAGGAATTGACGGCTACATGTACGACGTAACCAACAACGGCAGACTCGAAAAAATTACTGCTGAGCATAAAGAATTTCAACCCCTGCTCGATTGCGTTAAAGCCGGCAAAAAATTAACTATGATGCACCCGCTGGTAACCGCCATCGGAGAATGTATTGTTAAGGAACCATCCTACAAAAAAAATACTGCAGACGTAATACCGCCAATTAAATAGGCTTAATACCTTCATAAAAAGGCTTTTCGTGAGGAATTATTAATTTTGAAAACAAAGAGCGCGGGGACGATTTAGATTTGGAGTCTAAATCTCTTTCTGACAATTAACGGCAGGAGCCTTCTGGAAGGGTCTCCCGGGTCATCTGTAACTGTCATAAGCCCCGCGCATTTTTTTAATCAATCTCCTGATTTATCATTTCAAAGGTAGCGACTAGCATATATAAGGTTGCACAAATTGTCGAACAAGTGAACAGTTTTAGGAAAGGCAAAACCCTCTTGCCAGCAAAGACTTTCATTTCATCCGCATCATTTGCAAATATACCCAATCAAGCAATGCTTGAATTTTGGTAGCCCTTTATTTTTAAAGATTTAAAGTTTTAGCCTATTTATTAGACGCGGTCGCAGCCTACAGAATTTCCAACAACATCTTTTGCACAGGATTGGTTGCTGGCCAATTCAATAATACTTTTCCCCCACTATCTATGTCCAGAATAGTCTCGCATTCCCTAGAGCCGAAAACAGGCTACCCGAATCCTCCAGCATTTCCAACTTTGAAAGTCCCGTTATTAAAAAATGGAAACTTATTTAAATTTGTACTGCAACAATGCACAGTCTCAAATCCTTTTTTTCTGACCCTTCAAATTTATTTCAGTTAACCGGGGGGCTCATCGCTTTGACCGCTGCAATATTCGGCACTTTTTATAAGGATACCGTAATCAAGGGTACTTACAAGCTAACCGGTTGGGGTTGGGCCGTTTTATTTTTTTTATTTCTTGGCGCCTTAATAAATAGTAGTTCTAAATTTTATGACTTCAAAAAGGAAAGAATGCAATCTGTAATGAGAGATTCTGTGCAACATATGCAGGATTCAATAAGAGATTTACAAGTTGCGAAATTAGTCACCTTGACACGAAGCCTAGATACGCTTAAGGACACATCTATTGCAAATTATAATGCAACTAGTGCTTCTTTTAAGTCCAGTTTAAAAAGGCTTACTGTAATAAATGATGGTGTGGAAGATGCTTTGCAGGTCGTAAGCTCAGTGAAGTTTCCTTTAAGTAATCTCTCATTTCATTTTGAATTTGACGATGGTATCGACAGCGCCGATCTTCAAAAGTTAGCGCCTGTATTATACTTTATTGATGAAAAAAAAGTCAGCAAGAACCCCAAACTTTATGACTTAAATAATCCAGATTTTTATGCGGGATTAAATACAATTTCTTCAACATCCATTTATGAAGCAAGAATACAATTAAGATCAAAGTTCATTCCTGATAAGGAATCCATTCGTTATTCACCCCCGGATTATTTAGGTTACTACCAAACAAGGATTTTCTATCAGCCAAATTTGTTCAGCGCCGCGTATGTGCAAAAAACTAACCGGATAAAATCCTTGGACAATCTAGGCGGTATGAAAATTTTTCTCTTGTTACAGAGTTGGGATATCAAAACAATCCCCAAGATTGTAGACCTTGTTTTTTTCTATAATGATCATGCAATACCAGTGCCTATATTGAAAACATACCAATATAAGAAGAGCATTTTGGTATTGGAAAGTATCTTTGATAAAAGTGATTTAGATTTTTTGCATAACTCGGTGAATTAGAAATTTAAAACCGGACGGGCCTGCAATTATTCATCGGCAACTGATAAGCTCCTGCCTCCAATATAGGTACCTGTAATCAATCAATCCTGTAATACTTGTCGTCAGCCTCGAACAAATTGAATGGTTCCCCTTAACAAGCTTTTACGCAGGTCGGCATGAAGGCTGATGAATAAACCAGGAAACCCCGTCTTATTTCTGTAACTTTAGGTGTACCATATGTGTCACAATGAATAATGCATTGAAAATTTGGCTGGCGATTTCGGTTATAGCTTTGATGTTAGATGGCTGTAAGAAAAATAACAAAGTAGCAAACCCAACAGCAGTACAGGTTTATAAAGTCAGCATCACCCAGTTTCCCGAATCACCTCTTGGTGGTGGAACCTGGGATACGGAAATAGCTTTTACGGACCCATGGGGTCGTCCTGATTTAAAAGTTACCATGACAACCGATTCCGGCCAATATGTGGGTGCGCCTTACGGCTATATACGCTTTAACGCTGACCATGGCAACCTTCCGCTCAATTTCGATATAGACACATTAAGCCTGGTTCCCTTAGATCGCAGGATAAATATCAACCTGGTAGACAACGACGATTTTGACCCCGATGATTATATCGGCGATATGCAAAGCGATATTCTCTCTTCCTACAAAACAGATCAGCCCGACTACATATCTGTAAGTTCCGGCTCCATAGCGGCAAGGCTATACCTTCACTGGCAGTAGATGATCCCTGCGAAGCAGGAAGAGCATTTCCTTCTCCACTATGTGGAGAGGGTGCCGAGCGAAGCGATGGCGGGTGAGGTCTGCTGTTGGCATTTGAGACCTGGCAACTTTAGGCAAACAAACCGATGGTCACTTAAATAAGTGTACTACCTTGATTTTCACCCTCATTTCTTTGCGTTCTTTGCAATTCCTTTGCGCCCTTTGCGGTTAAGGCTGTTAAAGCAGATTTTAGAGGAGGATGCATTACGTGCTTTCAACATTTTGGCGTAGTTTTGCACAATAATTACAATCTCATGCAAGTGCAACATGCAATTTTTGGTTTGGGTACTCCGGAAGTGATCTTAATTGCCGCTCTGGCTCTTCTTATGTTTGGTGGAAAAAAGATTCCCGAATTAATGCGCGGCTTAGGCGAAGGCGTTAGGGAATTCAATACCGCCAAAAGCAATATAAAGCAGGAAATTGAACAAGGTATGAAGGACAAACCTGCTCCTGCCAAAGAAGGCGCCGAAGAAAAAAAGGCTTAGTATTTTATCCGGTCTGCATTAATTGATCTCTTTATCAATTTCAAAATAAATTGAGTGGCGGAGTTGTCTTACCAAACCATACAGCAAATACAAAACGATCTTAAGTCAGGCAAAACAAGCTGCGAAAGCCTTGTATATGTTTATCTTAAGAAGATAGAAGCCAATAAGCATCTCAACGCTTTTTTGGAGGTTTTTAGCGAAGAAGCCATCGAACAATCCTTAATTATTGATAAAAAAATAAAAAATGGCGAAACGCCGGGCAAATTATTCGGCCTGGTCATTGCTATTAAGGACAACATTTGTTACAAAGGCCACAAAGTTTCGGCCGGTTCAAAAATATTAGAGGGATTCACCTCGCTTTACAATTCAACAGTAGTAGAGAGATTGCTGGCAGAAGATGCCATCATCATTGGCCGCACCAACT
>JAQBNQ010000581.1 GCA_028288545.1 Bacteroidota bacterium | reverse complement strand
GAGGCATTGCGGCTAAGACAGGCTTTAGAAATAAACCCGGCAGTTCTCTTCGTTCGCTGCGTGTGGTTATTCACATTTTAGTCCTTATAGCGAAATATTAAAATAACACAGAGGCACAGAGTTACAGAGATAACAGCCGAGAAATACTTAGGCTTGTTTGTGGCATTTTGAATTAAACTCGGCTGTTAACTTGGTGCCCTCTGTCTCTCTGTGTTATCCATATTTCAGCCTTTATTTTTGCGAAATTAAAACAACACAGAGGCACGGAGTTACAGAGATAACAGCCGAGAAATACTTAAGCTTGTTTTGTGGCATTTTGAATTAAACTCGGCTGTTAACTTGGTGTTCTCCGTGCCTCCGTGTTCTTTATATTTGATCAAAAGGGGATTAAGCATAAAAACTCCAGCTGGCCCATATAAGCACGGCAACAGATAGTACGATATCGGTTATCGCAACCAATCGCGATGCTTTTAAGCCAATGGCAATAGCTATACCGCGGTAAAGGAGTTGACTTGCAAAAAGGAAAAAAAACGGGATGGAGGCAGGATTGTAATCACGCGCGGCATCGAAATTAAAATGGGCAGCTGCAAAAAGCCCCCGGGTTAAGCCGCAACTGGCACAAGGATGGTGCAACTTTTGTTCGTAAATGCACTGTACGTTATATTTCCCGTTAGGCGAGTAAATACGGGAATAAAAAAACAGGGCTGCAATGAAAATACAGATTGAAATATTAACGATCTTGTATTCATCAGGCAGCCCCATTTTTGTGGAGATATTATTAATGAGCGTTCTTCATTCCTTCTTGCATAGCTGCTGCTGCTGCACCGGCTGCTGCTGAAATGATGTAGTACTGATATATAGAGATACCCGTAGCTAAAGCAGAAATAACAATTGCTGCAATGGCTAATCCCGGAGCATCACCTTGTTTGCGTCCCAATACAAGGGATACAACGCTTACGATAAGAGCTAAAGGAGCAACGTAAATTGCCAAAGCGCCTACGCAAGGGATAAATGATAATACTAATGAAAGAATACCTACTACTAAACCGATAATACCTAATACTTTAGGTGTTCCGCTTTTTGGTGTTGGGTTATTTGCTGAATCCATGATTTAAATGTTTTGTTTGAATGAACGCCTACTAGTTTCGGTTTTCGGCTTCTCCGGCTTACTTTTTCTCCTTTCGGAGTTTGTGTACAATCAACACGCACACAACACAGGTTTTCAGCGATTCCCGCTTTTTTTGACCAGGGTTGCTAACCCCTTTTTTCAGCTACAAATATTTTTAATTTAAATAAGAAAAACGGACTTTAAGAGGCCAAGGTAAATAAATAAGATTTATTAAAAGAAATATTTTTTTAAACATCGTATTATATAAATGTGGGAAAGCATTATAGAGGAGAATTTTCATCAAATCTTTCTTGTTCGTAACATGTAAAATGCCACTAAGCAACCAAAATTGCTCATCACTATTGCCCCGTAAACAGGGATACTTAATTTATTGAATTGCCAGGCTTGCATAAATTTCGCTTTCGAAATTTTAAGGAAAGCCCGGGTCATTCCGCAGCTGATACACTCCACCCCAAAATGCTCCTTTATAAGGCATTTGGGCGTTCGTTCCAATACATAACTATCGTCAAATATAAAAGTGCTGGCTATCGCAGCATCGCCAATTACCGTAAAGAAAAACCACACAAAAACTATGATCCACTTCAATCGTTCATCCAGTTTTCGGATTGCCTTAAGCATTGCTTAAAACCATTGCTTTTGTTTTACCTGGTAGGTTTCAACAAAAACAGCATCCGTTTGCGACAGGTAAATAATTCCCTCAATAAATGGCACCAGGTACACACCCGGCAATACAACCCAAATGCCGCAACCGCAGGTTAACAGCGTAAATGCAGGACCAACAACGCAGGTTATAAGCAACTGTATAACACCGGCAACGGTGTATCCCAAATAAAATTTATGAACGCCCAACGGGCCTAACAATATGGCAAACAAGGCTGCGGCTACTCTTTTGCTTTCGGGTTTAGGCCCAAGATTCAGCACCTCATTTGCTGATGCAACCGGCTCCTGTTTTAGTCCAACTCCGCACTTAATACAAAAAGCACTATCCGGCGAGGTATCAGCCTTACAATTGTAACAAAACTTGTCACCGGCCAAAGGCGGGGTACCACAGGCAACACATATAACCGCTTTATCCGACACTTCATTTCCGCAATTTCTACAAAACATAATTCAACTTATTTTTAGGGTTTTCAATCGCTCTTTCAGCCATATTTTGCGCCAAAGAATGGACTAAAGATATATATTACGGTTTGGGACAAAAATTTATTTCTCAACACCAGGTATGGCGGATGTGAATTGCGGATTTCTACCGGGTAAAAAGCTAAAAACAAATAAGCCCCGGCTTAGGCACAGGTTTGCCGTAATTGCCGTAAACTCGCACCATGGCAACAACCGACCTGGAGGCGTTTTTGAATCATTTTACCGAAAGTACAACTCTTAACCGCTTTATAAAGCTAACCCTTAGCAAAAAGCGGAACGAGGCAAACGAGCTTAAAAACGCATTTATTAAACCCGTAATTATCAAAGCGGGGCTTCGTTTTTCATTCGTGTACCGCTATCCAACAAAGGATGTAACGAAGAATTACGACCTCAACGAGACCCTGCTTCTGCTTCGGGCCATGATGAATTCGGATTTTTATAAGGCCGACCTGTTTACAAGTGCAAAGGATTTTCATTTAACCATTAACAAAAACGGAAAAAGCGTTCTACTACAAAAAGCGGCCGCAACTGTTGAAGCAGCGGTAGCAACGCACGACCATGAAAAGAAGCGCCTTGTTGGTGCAGAAAACAACGTTTACCTGCAGCAATTGGGCATTACCACTGCCGATGGAAAAGTAAAAAGCGATAAACAGGATAAGTACAGGCAGATAAATAAAAACGTTGAGATCATTGAAAGCATCGTAAAGGAAGCTGATTTACCCGCCAATGTAAAAGTGGCCGATATGGGTGCCGGAAAAGGATATTTAACCTTTGCCCTGTATGACTACCTGGCCAACACACTTAAACTACAACCCGAAGTAACCGGTGTTGAATTGCGGCAGGAACTGGTGGATAGCTGCAATAAAATTGCCGCCGAAGCCGGCTTCGAAAAATTGCATTTCCAGGCGGGCGCTATTGAAACCACCGACATACCTGCCGATGTGTTGATAGCCCTCCACGCCTGCGATATTGCCACCGACCAGGCCATATACCGCGGAATAAAAGGCAACGCTAAGGTGATCATTTGCGCTCCTTGTTGCCACAAACAGATACGCAAACAAATGCACCCCACAAACGGGTTAAAAGCAATCAGCCGCTTTGGTATATTGGAAGAAAGACAGGCAGAGATACTTACCGACACTATCCGCGCTCTTATACTCGAAGCCTTCGGTTATAAAACCAAGGTGTTCGAATTTATTTCAACCGAACACACGCCTAAAAATGTAATGATAGTAGGAATAAAAATCGGAACAGATAGCCTCCCTAAAAAAGAAATAGTTGAACAAATAAAAAGCCTGAAAGCCTTATTTAACATCGAATATCATCACCTGGAAAAACTAATGGAAATATAACTAAAGGGACGAAGGACGAGAGGCGAGGGACGAGGGTAATCCAGAATAGCCCGAGCTGAATTTGCATTTCCCTTGTCCCCCGTCCCTCGCTCTCGCCCCTCTTTAAAAGAAGATGACAACCGAAGACGAAATAAAAGCACAAACAAAAAAATGGATCACCGATGTAGTGATCGGTTGCAACTTTTGTCCCTTTGCAGCTAAAGAGGTAAAACAAAATACCATCCATTACCAGGTGGAAACCTCCACGCAGTTTAAAGAATGCCTGGATGCACTATTGTTGGAATGCCAGCGGCTCGATAAAGACCCAAAAATTCAAACCACCTTATTGATTCTACCCAATGTATTTCCTTTATTCGATGATTATCTCGACCTGCTTGGTGTTGCTGAAACATTGCTGGTAAAAAAAGGATACGAAGGCATTTATCAATTAGCCAGCTTCCATCCCGAATACTGCTTCGCCGATTCTGCCTACAACGATGCTGCCAATTATACCAACCGCTCGCCCTACCCTATGCTTCATTTACTGCGCGAAGAACAAATAGAGCAGGCCTTGTTACATTATGAAAACCCCGAAAAAATACCGCAACGCAATATGGATTTTGCACGGAAGAAAGGCGAGGTTTATATGAAGATGCTGCGGGATGCTTGTTTGTAAAAAAATAAAGCTTCCTGGGTTTCAGGAAGCTTTCGGTGTGATTTCGGAGAGGATCGAACTCTCGACCCATTCATTAAGAGTGAATTGCTCTACCAGCTGAGCTACGAAATCGAAATTTGGACCGCAAACATAACCCTCTTTTCATAAAATTCAAACACCAACCCTAAGATTTCTTGCCATAACAGGACAAATACGGTTCACGCAAAGAACCGCAAAGGAGGACTGCCCTCTTTGCGGTTCTTTGCGAAAATCTTTGCGCGCTCTGCGTGAAAGGCTTTTATCCTTCGCTGCCTAATCAAAACCAACGGTTGGCCGCAACCATAAGAAAATTTGTGGCGCCGTAGGTGCCCCAGCTTTGTAGAAACATAAAACATCTATCAATATCGCCCCGATTTATCG
>JAQBNQ010000561.1 GCA_028288545.1 Bacteroidota bacterium | reverse complement strand
GGAAAATAAGGGTTGATAAGGTAACCAACGTGCCTATTACCTTTGGCGGTAAGGCAGAGTTTAATATACAGAATGCTTTGGCCGCGGTGCTCGCTGCTTACCTGAGTGATTTTAAAATTGAGGACATTAAACTGGCGCTTGAAACCTTCGTGCCTTCGCCTGCCCAAACTCCCGGCCGGATGAATATGTTCCAGTTTAAAAACTTTATGGTACTGATCGATTATGCGCATAACGCGCATGGAATGCAGGCCATAGGTAAATACTTAAAAAAGGTGGAGGCCACCAAAAAGATCGGAATTGTAGCAGGTGTAGGCGATCGCAGGGATGAGGATACTATTCAGCTGGGTGAAGAAGCGGCTAAAGTTTTCGATGAGATCATTATAAGACAGGATAAGAATTTACGAGGCAAGCCCGATGATGAGATCATTCAACTAATAACCACTGGAATTAAAAATATTGATCCTAAGAAAAAGATAACTGTGCTTAAACAGGAAAGCGAGGCTATTGACTATGCCATTAAACATGCTGAAAAAGGTTCGTTCATTATCATCATTAGCGATGTAGTGCCTGATGCCCTTGAACAGGTTATGAAATACAGAGAAGTAGAAGACGGTGTACCAGAGTAAGGATTTTACTTTTTACCCAGCAACTGTGCTCTTTGCTCTGCAACGGTTTCGCTATTGATAAAGGTATCGAAGTCCATTTCCTTATCCAGCATTCCCTTAGGCATAATTTCGATAACGCGGTTGGCTATGGTTTCAACCAATTCGTGATCGCGCGAACTGAAAAGGATAGTTCCCTTAAAATCTTTCATGCCGTTGTTAAGGGCCGTTATTGATTCCAGGTCAAGGTGGTTTGTTGGTTCGTCGAATAACAGAACGTTACCACGCACCATCATCATGCGCGAAAACATACAACGCATTTTTTCTCCTCCGGAAAGCACATTGCATTTTTTCAGCACTTCTTCGCCCGAAAAAAGCATTCTGCCTAAAAATGAACGAATATATGTTTCGTCTTTTTCTTCGGCTGAATATTGACGAAGCCAGTCAATAAGGTTGAGGTCGATACCATCAAAAAATTTGCTGTTATCGCTGGGTATATTTGCGCGAACCGTAGTAACACCCCATTGTATACTGCCTTTATAATCGGTATCGGTGCCGGCCAGTATACTGTGGAAAGCAGAAACTGCAACACTGTTTTTGCCGAGTATTGCAACTTTGTCCCCCTTATTTAAAGTAAAACTTACGTTACTGAAAAGTACTTCGCCGTTAACTGTTTTAGAAACGTTTTTTACTTCCAGAATTTCGTTGCCGGCATCGCGGATAACGTTATTGAAAACGATACCCGGGTATTTCCGGCTGGAAGGTTTAATGTCCTCAAGATTGATCTTATCCAAAGCTTTTTTACGACTGGTTGCCTGGCGCGATTTGGAGGCATTGGCCGAAAAACGCCTGATGAACTCCTGCAATTCTTTAATACGGTCTTCAGCCTTTTTATTCGAATCGGCTTTTTGGCGGGCTACCAATTGTGAGGATTGATACCAGAACGAATAGTTACCGGAGTAGATGGTCATTTTGCCGTAGTCAATATCCACAACATTGGTGCAGACTGCATCCAAAAAGTGCCTGTCGTGGCTAACTACTAAAATTATGCCCTGGTAATCGGCCAAAAAATCTTCAAGCCAGTTGATGGTTTGCACATCAAGATCGTTGGTAGGCTCATCTAAAAACAGGATATCGGGAGTGCCGTTCAGGGCCTGTGCAAGTAATACCCGCACCTTTTGATTACCGTCCAACTCCTTCATTAACTTGTAATGCAGATCTTCTTTTATGCCCAGGTGACTAAGCAGTTCGGCGGCGGTGCTTTCGGCGTTCCAGCCATCCATTTCGTTAAAGATATTCTCTAACTCTCCGGCGCGGTTGCCATCTTCTTCAGTAAAGTCTGTTTTAGCATAAAGGATTTCCTTTTCCTGCATTACAGCCCAAAGGGTTTTATGTCCCATCAATACTGTTTGCATAACAGGCGTCTCATCAAACTCGTAGTGGTCTTGTTTTAATGAAGCTACGCGCATTCCCTTACTAAAAGCTACCTGGCCGGTTGTGGGGTCCACATCGCCTTGTAAAATTTTAAGAAAGGTAGACTTGCCGGCTCCGTTGGCTCCAATAATACCATAGCAGTTACCTGCGGTAAACATCAGGTTTACATCCTCGAACAATACGCGCTTGCCATAGCGCAGCGATAAATTATTTACAGTGATCATGCTTAATAATAGGAAATAGTGATTTTAAAGGGTGCGAAGGTAAAATTTTAGCGCTAAGGGCAAGGTATATACCTTCAAACAGCGGCAATCCTTAACAGTTTGACCCCTTTAAAGGTTTATAGGACCTCAGTTTTAGAGCCCTTAATGGCCTGAACCAACACACAACCCCAGCCTACGATAAAGAAGAATCCACCAAGCGGGGTAATGGGGCCTATGATTTGAACAGGGATATTAGTGAGTTGGCGGGTGGCAAGCAGATATAGAGAACCCGAAAAGAACAGGATACCCAAAATGAAGCAAATACCGGCATTGCGGATATAAGTTGAGCTTTCTTTGCGTAGGTACAGGTAGCACATAAACATGGCAAGTGCATGATATATTTGGTATTGAATGCCTTTTTCCCACATGGCCAGCTCCGAAACTGATAGATGGTCGCGCAGGGCGTGGGCACCAAAGGCACCCAATATTACAGCCGTAAGGCCGGCTAAAGATGCTGATACAAGAAATACCTTTTGCACAAACAACAGTTTATAAGTGAAGCAATAGCGCGAAGTAAATGAAAATAGTTTTGCGCTAATGAAACAAATTAAAAAATACGCAATTCCCCTGGCCCTTGCAGGGGTGCTGTTTGTAGCACTAATTACCTGGTTCCTCTTTCTAAAGTCCTCCAATGTTTATGATGCTATACCACGTTCGGCTGTGGCGGTTATTGAGGTGAACGACTGGAACAAGTTTTACGAAAAACTGGCCACCACCACATGTGGAACTGAATTAAAGAAAACTGATGTGGCTATTAAACTGAAGGAAGAACTGGCTGTGATTGGGAACATTTTATCGGCAGATAAATCTTTTGCTACAATGGTTAATTCGGGCAAAACCGTGGCCTCATTACATCTTTCTTCTGCTGAGGATTTTGACTACCTGTTTACTGCCTCGGCAGATATAAGCGACAGAGTTCTTCTTAACCTTTTAAATGGAGCGAAGACCGTGCGGGCGGTGAAGATCAGGAACTTCAGAAATCAACAGGTGTATGATGTCGCCCTGGCTGATGGGAAGCAAATTACCTTTGCCACAAAAAACGGAATTTTCATTTTCAGTTTTACTTCTTTTTTAACCGAGAGTGCTGTTATGGCCTTGATTTCGGGTGATAATACCGGAAGCAACCGCGACTTTAATGATGTGCGGAAAAGAATCACTGAACCGGGAGACTTTAAATTGTTTTTCAATTTTAAAAGTGCTGCCACCATTATGCCGGTGTTTATGAAGCGCGAAAAAACATCCCTGTTAGCAGATGTAAACTCTTACGCCAGTTGGGCCGGGTACGCGGTTGTTTTAAGTAACGAGGAAGTAAAACTAACCGGGATAGCTTCCGGTGCGCCCAAATCAACTTTGCCCGTGAACAAAAACGTTTTAGCCAGTAACCTGTTAGCTAATATTCCGGATAACGCCGCCTGTGTTAATATTGGACTGAACACTTTAAATGGTACCGATGATAATTCTGCCGCAAATAAAATGCTGGCATCCTATTTTAAAGATTGGGCAGGCGATGTTAAGGCTTTTGTAACCCTGGAACCCCTGCAGGAAGATTACAGCGATCAGAACATTTTTATGATTGAAGTGAGGGATCAATCGAAAGCCTTGAGCGACTTAAAGCGCTTAATGAAAGATGATTCGCCCGAGAGTACCCCAGAGACGTTTAATGGCCTGCCCATTTATAATATAGCCGGCGGGGCCGGAATAAATCGTCTTTTTGGTAATAGTCTTGCTGTTTTTAATGCCGTTAGTGTAACTGTGCGAAACAATGTGGCCTTTTTCTGCAGTAACAAAGATGTGTTGAAGTTTATGCTGGATAAAATTGATAAGGGTGAAACGCTGAATAAAGACCCGAAATTTAGAAATACGGTAGGTCATGTTAGTG
>JAQBNQ010000540.1 GCA_028288545.1 Bacteroidota bacterium | reverse complement strand
CACAATAGCTCCTCTAAGATCTTCTGCCGTATTGATTTTTTCCATGGAGGCTTATTATTGAAGTGCTTGTGAAATGATCAAGTCGCTGATAGGCTTTTTAATCCATTTGTGCAGGAAGAAGTGAAATACGATACCTAAGGCGAGGTAAAATGCGGCAACAATGAAAAAACCGTAGTAGGATTTACCCAGTAACTCTCCAAGTAATAATGCCACCCCTATATTCAAAACCAGTGCAAACAGAGCGACCATTATGATTACCGTTAGCCTTGACACCAGGGAAGTAACCACGTGCGTGGTTGTTTCCAGGGACTTAAGTTTGGCAAGTTCAATAGTTGTTTTGGTATAGACCTCACCCTTTTCAAATAAAGACTTTATTGTGATTCCGGGAGTTTCCATGTCCTTATTTTTTTAACGATTAAGCTTTCTCAATGACCATTGCTATTTATTTGGCTGAAGAATGGATATGATCTATGGCATCTTCCACCTTGTTTTTTCCGTTCTTAGCCATCTGGGTCGCTTCCTCTTTGGCAGCTTCAAATTGCCTTGTTACGTTTTCAATAAACTCATTGAATTTATCCTGTAACTCCTCGGCATAATCATCGCCTTTTCTCGAAATTTTCTTCCTGGTATTTGAGCCTTTATCCGGTGCAAATAAAATCCCTAGTGTTGCACCAACAGCTACACCGGCCAATACTCCTAGTAATACTTTTCCTGAACTCATATCTTTTTATTTTGTTTTGTTGAAATGACTTTGCTTTAGTAAAGATGGGCCTGAAGACCTTATTAAGTGTTATATAATTCCGGGCAATATTTACACAATTCACATATTCACAAAAGGACCTGACTAATGCTTCTTTACAGGTGCGGGTTTTACTTCAATGCCCTTTTTCTGGTCCTCTTCAAGTTTCTTCTTTGCATCTGCCTTGGCCTTCTTATTAAAGTAACCTTTTAAAAGAAAGTTGTGCTTTGCTGCTTCCATGTTCTCATCCAAGCCCTTACTGCTACTTTTTAGGTTAACTATGGTTTGGCTTAAATTATTGGCAATGCTTGAATCCTGTATTAAGCGGCTAAGGGTGCCTTTGCCATTATTTACTTTGACCATGATCTCTGCCAATTGCTCCGAAATGACTTCGGCGTGGCCGGCAGTTACCTGCAAACTCGCCATAATCGCATCCATTTCAACCGGTTCGCTGGATTCGAGCGACTGCCCTTCCTTTACTTCCGGTGCTTCGGAACTCCCATTCGAAATTACAACCAGGCGGTCGCCGATAAGTCCTTCAGAACCTATTGCCACCTCGCAGTCCGTTTTAATAAACTCTTTGATATCCTTCCTTATAACCATTCCTATCTTAACGGTTGAGTCGTTGATGATTTTGATATCGTCAACAATACCGATATTAATTCCACTGAGCCTCACATTATTTCCTACCTGCAATCCACTTACGTTGGCAAATGTGGCGTTGAGTTTAAAAACCGGGTTAAATAAATTCTTTTGCTTGCCTATAACAAATACGGCAAGAACAAATAGCGCCAGACCTCCTGCAATAAATAATCCCAACCTTACCTTAAATTTTTGTGTGTGCGTATCCATTTTATTTTTGATTAACAACGTTACGCTCTTTTAAGCGCTGAAATTTGACAGACTATTCGAAAAACGATTTAATGAAGGGATCAGTCGAGTTTTCAAAATCCTCTATTTTTCCTTCTTTTAAAATTTCGCCCTCTGCTAACATGATAACTCTGTTCGCCGTACTGCGGGCACATTTAATGTCGTGCGTAATGATAATTGATGAGGTCTTATATTTTTTCTGTACATCCATAATAAGGGAACTGATTTCGCCCGAGGTAATTGGGTCTAAGCCGGTTGTCGGCTCATCGTAAAGCATTATCATCGGATCTACCACAATGGTTCTTGCCAGGCTTATTCTTTTGCGCATTCCTCCCGAAAGTTGCGAGGGCATTTTATCGAGCGCCTCAGCCAATCCAACATTTTCAAGTACCTCTTTAATTTTGTCTTCCAAATCCTTGTCCTTGATGTCCTTCTTCATTCTTTTCATTGGAAATTCCAGGTTCTGCCGAACGGTCATTGAATCATATAACGCACCGCTTTGGAAAAGGAACCCAATCTTTTGCCTTAACGGTGTCAGTTCTTTTCTGCTTATTCCGTTTACATCTTTGCCAAACACATTAATGGTGCCAGCATCGGCATTTAATAAACCTACTATGCATTTTATTAAAACAGATTTACCACTGCCTGATTTGCCAAGCACTACCAGGTTTTCGCCATTAAAAAGCTTTAAGGAAACATTTTTCAATACTTCTTGTTGGCCAAAAGATTTCTTTAGTCCGGATATTTCGATAACCGGCTCACTTCCTCCGGTTGGTAAGGTTTCATTGCTTTTGGCCCGTGGTTGAATCGTACTCATCATTTTAGCATATCAGTTATCTGTACCGCAATCATGTCTACAACTATAACGAGCAACGACGCCAACACCACAGCCGAGTTTGCTGCAATGCCAACGCTTTCAGTACCGCGGCCGGCGTTGTACCCTTTATAACATCCTACCAAACCGATGATGCCGCCAAAGAAAAAGGACTTAACAACGGCGGGAAGAAGATCCATAAAATGTACGTGACTAAATGCCTGTGAAAAGAATAACACGAAGGAAACATCGCCTTTAATATTGGCACCTGCCCAACTTCCCATCACGCCAAGGCCATCCGCAAATAATATCAGTAGAGGTATCATCAACGTTGCGGCCAAAACCCTCGTTACAACCAGAAATTTTATGGGATTGGTGGAGGACACCTCCATCGCATCAATCTGTTCGGTTACTTTCATAGAGCCTAATTCTGCGCCCATGCCAGAGCCGATTTTTCCTGCACAGATAAGTGCTGTAATAACGGGTCCCATTTCGCGTATAAGTGAGACAGCAACCATTCCCGGCAATTTTGTTACTGCCCCAAAGTCAACCAGCACAGGCCTTGACTGAATTGTAAGTACAAGTCCCATTATAATCCCGGTTACCGAAATAAGGGGCAAAGACTTATAGCCAACCTGGAAACACTGAAACAGAAACTCCTTAAATTCAAAACCGCCTGAAAAGGTTTCGCGGATTACACGCACCGTAAATAGGAAAGCATCAGCAAGTTCCGTTAAAAAATTGCCAGCCTCCTCAGTCTTTGCAATAGCGTGGTTCCCGAGCCTGAAAGAATGATGAGCTGTAAAGCCCTTTATATTTGTGCGTGGGCCTAATTTATTTGCATCTGTCATACTCTTAATTATACTTTTAAAAGCGGTTATTTCAATTCAAGTACCTTCTCAATATCCAGGCAGTTGTTTCATGTACTTCCATAATGCCGGTCAAAAAATCTGCCGTGCCCGCATCACTGTACTTTGTGCTACAGGCTTCAACGTGTTTGCGTAATTGCTTAATTGTTGTTTCATGATCGTCCAACAATTCTTTTAGCATCTCTTTTTGCCCCGGATATTTGCCAGCTGCCTCCTTAAGTGTGGCTAGCGAACTGAATTCTTTCATAGTGCCTATGGTCTTTGCGCCCAGTTTGCTTATTCTTTCTGCAACTGCGTCAATGTATTCTTCCAACTCCCGGTATTGACCTTCAAAAAGCTTATGCAATTCCATGAAACTTTCTCCGCAAACATTCCAGTGGAATTTTCTGGTTTTAATGTATAACACCATTTCATTTGCTAATACAGCCGAGAGCAGAGCAGTAATGTCTTCTAGTTTTTTTTCTGATATACCGATGTTTGGCTTCATAGTGATAATTTAGGTTGGGTTAAATGAGGTTGGATATTATTTTATAATCGGCTTTTATCTTGTCGCGCCTTAAAACATGCAGTATAGTTTTTTAGGAGTGTATTCAGTGCATTGTAATGATCAGTCAGATATTTTATATTCATTGCTTCAGAATTTGATTCTAAGATTTTAACCGGCAGTTCTCCGATGTACTCTGATAGTTCAGGAAATTTTTCGCTAATGGCGTTGCTTATTTTCAGAATGTCCCAATTGAGTTGTACTGCGCTTTTCATAAGGCATCCTGTTTATTTGATAACAAATCCGTATTTGTCTAAGTGATAGCAAAGGTCGGTTGATTCTTAGCCTAAACCGTTACAAAATTTTTGAAAATAGTTACATGATTCATAGGTTGTGTGAGGTTGGCGGATGCCAGGATGGGAGAGTTTAAGGCTGTAATTATTTCCAGATTTTAAAGCGCAGCTTTAGCTTTTTATGTTGGATCATTGTTCGCCAATCGATGAATAGCAGTGCCGCAATAAGCAGAAAGCCCAATACCAGGCCCGTGATGGATTTCCAGTTAACTATGCCTTGAAATATTTTTTCGGTGTTTTCTGCGGCGTATTTGCCCATTAATACCGCAACCATGTCGCTTATAAACTTACCAACAAAAAAGGCGGGGATAATGTAATAGGGCTTCATTTTTGCGATGCCGCCAGCAATAAAAAGTGGTGTAGTAGGCAAGGGTAGTAGGGAATAAACCAATATTACAACCTGGCCTTTCCACCCTTTTTCCTTCATTTTTTTGCCCAGGAACTGAACATCTTCATTTTTTGAAGGCTTAAATATCCTGCCGGATATTTTGGGAATATAAAGGGTTAATATGTACCGCCCAACTATTGAGCCGGATACCCCAAGTATTATAACAGCCCATATGTTCAGCTTAAATACGATCTGCAGAAGGATCATAACCGTAAAGGCTGGTGGCAACGGCAGTGGCACAACGTCTACCGCAAAAGCGCATATAAAAACCAGTATATACTGCCACCACATAAATTCGGGTTGAATTAGTTTAACTAGCTACGCTACACCAATTATCAAGCCAACTTAGTTACGCGGTTTTACGGACATTGCATTGTTGTTGCCCTGTGAGAAATTGGTCCCCGAAATTAATGTGCGCAACTGTTTTGTTACCCTTATTGTATTTAGCCCGCTTTCATCTTCAATTACTACATTGCTGTATTGAACGTTTTTAATTTTTGAATAGTTTTTCATGATGCTTTGTGTTTTTCTTATTGGCGGAATGCCAATAAATACGATTTTTTCGCATCACAAAGATGGACCTAATAGCGTAAAAGCTATTACACAATTACTTTGGAGAGTTATATGATTCACTGGCAAAAAGCCATTGGAAGAGGTAAAGAGAATTACATTCTTTCCATGTACCAGTTCAATTCCTTCTCCATTTTTTTATATTGAAAAATGGTGGTGATGATTTTTTGGAGACGCACAAATGCAGTCTCGCTCTTTACTACATAGTCAAAAGCCTTATGATGCATACAGGCTATGGCTACATCAATTTTATCCTGGCTGGATAACATTACTACGGGAATATCGGGATTAAGGGCTTTTATTTTGTCAAGCGTTTCCATTCCGTTCATGGCGTTCTTGTTAATACCATCAAGATGATAATCCAAAATGATCACATCAGGATTATGTGATAAATTCTCTATGCAAAGCTCGCCTGTTGAAAATGTTTCAATTGCAAAATCGGCTTGTTGCAGAAATTCAATTTCAAGCGATTTAAGAAATACCGCGTCATCATCTACCAGGAACAGCACTATTTTATTTACATCGTTCATTTGTTTGCCTTTTTAATTTGGTCCAATTCTTCTTCTAATTCCTTACATGCTTGTATACAGACGTTTTCCAGCTGCGTTACAAGTTCTCCTATTCCTTCCGACTGTTGTTGAGTGCTTGCGTATTCCTGCACTTTTTTTGCCATGTTCTCAAAATCCGTACTTATGCCCATAATAGAAAATGATGGAATCATTTTGTGCGCGGCACTGTATAACATACTCCAATCTTTATTCAATAAACTTTGTTTCATTGTATTTACCAGGGGGGGTGTTTGTTGTAAATACAAGGAAATCATTTCCATCATCAAGGTGGGGTTTGACTTCGTTTTTAGGCTTAAATAGTTTAGATCAATACAACGCAATTTAATGTCATTTTTTTCAAACTGTTGCTCGGTTTTCAATTTAACCGGTGCAGGCTTTTTAACCAGTCCTATTATTTTATTGTACAATAATTTTTCGTCAACGGGCTTTGCAATATAATCGTTCATACCAACTAACCTGCATTTTGCAAGGTCTACGGTGGTTACATCGGCAGTTAAAGCGATAATAGGTATGTTATTATTCATTTGGTTTCGTATGTACTCAGTGGCCTCAAAACCATTCATTTCAGGCATTTGAAGATCCATCAGAATAATATCATAGGATTTAGTCTCCAGCTTTTCAATGGCAATTTTTCCGTTTGCTGCAATATCGCGTTCAAAGCCAAAGTCATCCAGCAGGGTTTTCATCAGTAATTGGTTGAGGGCAATATCCTCAACAACTAACACCTTTATGTTTTTTAATTCGGGGTCAAGTTCAACTTTATCCGCTTCCATTTCAGCTTCAGCCCTTGTTTTTTGGAATCCTAATGTAAAGCTGAATACCGAGCCCTGTTCAAGCTCGCTCGTAACATGGATATTTCCGCCCTGTGAGATTACTAATTGCTTAACGATGGCAAGGCCTAGCCCAGTGCCCCCGTATAACCTTGAGGTGCCGCTGGAGGCCTGCTGGAAGTTTTCAAATATTTTTTCGATTTTATTTTGCGGTATTCCAATACCTGTATCGGTTACTGAAAATTGAATATTTGCACTCTGGCTGTCTTCACTTAACAGCTTGACACCAACAGTAATTGATCCTTTGGTTGTAAACTTTACCGCGTTGCTTACAAGGTTCAATATTATCTGGTGTAGTCTAACGGGATCGCCAACCAGCACTTCCGGTATCCTGGCATCGTATTCCTTTATTAACGAAAGATTTTTCTCCTGAATTTTTGTTTCGAATAAATGCAGCATTGCCGAAAGCGATACGGCCATTTTAAATGGAATTTGCTCAAAAGTCATTTTACCGGCATCCACTTTTGCCAGGTCAAGAATATCATTTATAAGCACAATGAGCGCGTCGCCACTCATTTTTATCGCCATCAGGTATTCTTTCTGTTTAGTAGTAAGTTCGGTTTTCAATACCACTTTTGTA